>NZ_KV792258.1:9252-33203 GCF_001808125.1 Staphylococcus sp. HMSC14D10
AATGAAAGCGATAAGTGAAAGTGACACAGTGATTTTAGCCTATGGTGCTTATGCGAAGCGTCCCGTTGTTGTCGAACGCGTTGAGCAAGTGATGGAAATGTTAAAACCTCATAAAAAGAAAGTAAAAAAGCTCATAAATCCGACAACGAATGAAATTATGCATCCACTTAATCCTAAAGCGCGTCAAAAATGGACATTGAAATAAAGGAGGATTATCTATGAACCATGAAACTAAACAATCAGATTGGCAAACGGTTGCTAATTGTTTAGAATCACAAAATTATATATCGATTGTAAAAGGATTAGTACATCATTTCACAGCGATTGAAGATGAAGAATACTTGATAAAATCTATGATGATTTTATGAATGATGACTCTATAACAACGGTACTTAACAATGATTTACAGACAATCATTAACCATTATCTATCAAAATAAAGACTATACTAATTACAATAAAAATAGATCATCCTTCACTTTGCGGTGAGGGATGATCTCTATTTAATTTTTTTGCTATTTCCCATTACATATATTTAATTTTATTTAAAATATATTGTACAATTTAAAATAATGGAGGGACATTTAATTTATGAAAAAATATATAATTAGTTTAGTACTTTTAACTTCTTTTTTACTATCCGCTTGTACAATTAATATTGAGCACGATGAGGAAAATAGTGAGAAAAATAAACAGAAAGAAAACACTCATACTGATTCAAATAATACAAGTTCGAATGAATCAGATACTTCTAAACAATCATCTCAAGAAAATACTATAAATCAAACAGAACAAAATCAACCAGCTGATAATAATTCAAGTTCACAACAAGACCTGCAGTTAATAACAGAAAATGAAGCTATTCAAAAAGTAAAAGATGAGTTTCCACCTATACGCACAGGAAATGACTATCGTATAGATACTACTAGAACTGATAATAATGTTTATGCTATCAAATTTACTTCTCAAGATGCAGAGGGTTATCCTATGAAAGCTGCTGTCACTATTGATAAGCGAACAGGAGAATTTATTGATTATATTGATGATAGAAGCGATGAAGATAAAGAGCGTCATGTCCAACATGCTAAAGAAAGTACTCTTTATAAAGGTCCATACGATGCTTTCAGAAAAGATTTTAGTCATAAAATAAATGAATGAAGTATATATGAATTATCTTCCTTAATATAAGAGCATCCTTCACTTTGCGGTGAGGGATGCTCTTTTAGTTTATTTTTTTATTGATTACTCGCCATAAGTTCTGCTTGTTCTACGACCTGCTCTACAGCCATTTTTTGTAAATCTGGCGGATAGCCATATTTCTTAAGCAATCGTCTAACAGCTACACGCATTTTAGCTTTTGCGCTATCACGTTTAGACCAATCAACACTCATGTTTTCTTTCACTGTTTTAGTTAGCTCGTGAGCAATCGCACGTAGTTCTTTGTCTTCCATCGCTTTTTTCGCTGTTTCATGTGAAACTAAAGCATCGTAAAACGCAATCTCATCCGAATTTAGGCCTAATTCATTTCCTCGTTGTTGTTCTTGTTTAATATCTTTGGCAAGTTGAATGAGTTCTTCAATCACTTTTGATGTTTCAATGGAACGACTATTATATTTATTAATCGAATTTCCTAACATCTCAGAGAAGCGCTTAGATACTGTCGCATTCGTTTTCATTAATGATTTAACTTGCCCTTTGAGTAATCGATTTAATAATTCTACCGCAACATTTTTTTGTTTCAATCCTTCGACATCTTTTAAGAAATCATCAGATAGGATTGATAAATCGGGTTGTTCAAGACCTAGCGTTTGATAAACATCAATGACATCTTCAGTCACAACAGATTGTGACACAAGTTGATTAATCTCTGCTTCAACTTCTGCAGGTGTTTTACGTGTTTTTCCTTCTTTTGGCGGTTGTAACAATTTAACAAGTCCTGCTTTAACCGCTTTAAAGAAGGCAATTTCATCATTGAGTTCTTGGGCTGTAGGTTCAGTCGCACAAAGCGCAAAGGCTTTACCTAACTCTGTGACCGTTTTAATAAAACGTTGACGTTCATCTTCACCTAAACCAATCACATAATCCATCGTATTCGATATTGTATAATAACGTTCCGATTTTTTCTCTGAATTAAATTTAGAATAATCAAGATTATATAACATATCTTGAATCACATCATACTTCAATAACATCAATTCAACCGCTTTATCTGTATCTATTGCCGTTTGAGCTTGATCAGATTCTGTATATTCTTTAAGTGCCTCTTTCAAACTTTCGGCAATACCCACATAATCGACAATCAATCCACCCGGTTTATCTTTAAACACTCGATTAACTCGGGCAATTGCTTGCATCAAATTATGGCCTTTCATCGGTTTATCAATATACATCGTATGCATGGAAGGAACATCAAACCCTGTCAGCCACATATCTCGAACAATCACGAGTTGTAATTCATCATTCACATCTTTCATACGTTTTTCTAATACATTACGACGTTTTTTAGGACCAATATGTCTTTGGAAAGAAGCAGGATCACTAGATGAGCCTGTCATTACCACTTTAATAACACCTTTATCATCATCATCCGAATGCCATTCCGGTTTTAGACGAATGATTTCATCATATAAATCAACAGCAATTCGACGACTCATCGTTACGATCATTCCTTTACCTTTCATCGCTTGCTGACGTGTTTCAAAATGTTGGATGATGTCTTTGGCTAAGGCTTCTACACGAGGTTTTGCGCCTGCTAAGGCCTCAATTCGTGACCATTTTGATTTTAAACGTTGTTTTACATCCTCTTCTTGATCTTCTGTAATGTCATTATATGCTTCATCTAAATCTAAATTTTGAGGTAGATTTAATGGAATTACGCGACTTTCATAGTAAATTTTAACCGTACTTCCATCAGCGACGGCTTGTGTCATATCATAAACATCGATATAGTTCCCAAAGACCATTTGCGTATTTTTATCCGTTGAAGCTACGGGCGTGCCTGTAAATCCTACAAACGTCGCATTCGGTAAAGCATCTCTTAAATATTTCGCATAACCATATTTAATGCCTTCGCCTTTATCATCGTATTTTGCATTAAAACCATATTGTGTACGATGCGCTTCATCTGCCATAACAATCACATTTTTACGTTCTGTTAGGGCAGCCATAGTCGTTTCATTTTGTTCAGGTTCAAATTTTTGCATCGTTGTAAATACAATACCACCCGACTCAACAGATAATAACGATTTTAATTCTTTACGTGTTTCAGCTTGTTTTGGCGTTTGTCTTAATAATCCTTTACCAGAACGTCCTTTTGATTTAACAAACGTACTGTACAGTTGGTTATCTAAATCATTACGATCTGTCACGACAACTAAAGTAGGGTTATTCAGCATTTGAATTAATTTCCCAGAGAAAAAGACCATGGTTAAACTTTTACCAGACCCTTGGGTATGCCAAATAACGCCACCTTTACCATCACCTTGCCCAGATGAAGCTAATAAAGCTCTGTCAACGGCTTTATTAACGGCATAATATTGATGATACGCTGCTAGAATTTTACTGATATGTCCTTTGCCATCATCTTGAAATAAAACAAAATATCGAATTAAATCAAGTAGAGTATTAGGATTTAACATCCCATGAATCAGCACATCTAAACTAGTTAAACTTGATGATGATTCCGTTTCTCCATCTTTAGAACGCCAAGTCATAAAACGATCATAGTTCGCAGTTAGTGAACCGGTTTTAGTATTAATGCCATCACTTGTAACAAGCACTTCATTAAATGTAAATAATTGTGGAATACGCATTTTATATGTTTCTAATTGATGATAGCCGTCTTCGACGCCTACGGTTTCATTGGTTGAATTTTTAAGTTCAATCACAACGATAGGCAAGCCATTGATAAAGAGTACAATATCGGGACGTTTTGTATAGTCTCCATTAATGACCGTGAATTGATTGACTGCTAAAAAATCATTATTTCGTGGATGTTCAAAATCAATGATTTTAACAATTTCTACAATCGATTGTCCTTCATCATCATAGTCTTCGATTTCAATACCATTAATCAAATTTTCATGAAAGGTAAGGTTATTTTCTAAAAGGTTGGGCGACTTCTCTAACGTTAGTTCATGTATCGCTTTTTCAATAAAACGAGGATGGATGTCTGAGTTGATTTTTCTTAATGCTTTCTCTAAACGTTCATGAAGGACAACGTCTTTATCACTTTTACGTTCTGGCGCTAGACCTGTCATACTAATCTCATTACCTTTTTTATAGTCGTAGCCTAGTGATTGTAACCATTCTAATGCGACTTGTTCTAAATCATCTTCATTAAATTGAAAGTTCATCCGTATTCACCTCAATATCATCAGGTATTTCTATTTCTCCAGACATGAGTTTAGGAAGAAGCGTATCTCTTAGTTGAATTAATTTTGCATTTTCATTTATTAATAATTTAATTAAATCTGTATATCTATTTAAAATAGTATTAAAAGAAGTGAGTATTAAATTTGTAGGTAAGACTATTTTATATGAGTTAATTTGTTTTTTTCCTGTTCTAGGCATCCTTGTACCAGTGGAAGTGCTAGTAATATAACGTATAAAATTTTTTTGACTTAAATATAAAAGTATGAAGTAATAAACATTCTTAAAATTAGGAGTAAAAATCATTATATCCGTAGATACTACTCCATCTATTGGAGAAATACCCACTTTTTGAAAGTAAGGACGTAATTTACCAAATAAAATGTCTCCTTTACAAACCTTAAGCTTTTTTCCTGTAACTTTAGAGGTATTTTCCCATCTATCAATAGAAATAATATTATTACGAGAAATATGTTCTAGACCTATGTAGTTTAGAGGGTTTTCTAATTGATTTGTATCTATCATCTCTGTATTAAAAGCAGTTATTTCTTGAAAGTTACTTATTTTCCAATCATTAGGTATTTTTCCTAATTCACTATCAATCATTTTTCCACCACTAGATTTGTAGGGGTTACCATTTTCATCTGGAAATTCAAAATCTACAAACCAACGTTTAAATAATGTTTGTGATAGTTCCTCAAGGTTTGCTATGATTTTTTTATTAATTTCTATCTTATTGTCTAAAGATTTTCCAAGGTTACTTATAAAGTTTTGATGTACTATGTTTTTAGGAACTTTTATCTCATATTCCATAATAGCTTCTTTATCTCCACGAGGCATTTTGGTTCCTTTAGAAGTTTGAGTCATGTATTGAAAGAATTTATCTTGTGATAAATAGTAATATAGATAATCATTAGAAATTTTCTCATTGATAGAAGTAATATTTAATACATCGTTAGAATGACCGCCAAGACTATTAGCTTGCCAAATTTTTTTAAAATAAGGCCTTATATTAGAAATTAATATATCCGAGGAGGTATATTTTTTTACAGTTTTACTACTCGGTAAATTATTTGCTGGTTGTTTTCCTTGCTTATTAGGCAATAAGTTTTCAGTAGATATATAATTTACCGTAGTTAATTGATTAGTTTCAATTCTCTCATTTTTATATTCAGCTATGTCTTTTAAACGATATTTATTAAAGTCCATAACCTAATTCCTCCAATGATTTACGGATTTGATCTTCGAGTTCTTTTGATTTCGTAAATTGTTCACTTAGTTCAGCAGTAATACGGTCCATTCTTTGTTCGAATGGTTCTTCATCTTCTTCAACATCGGCTAAACCAACATAACGGCCAGGCGTTAAAATATATTCGTTATTCTTAACTTCTTCAAGATCAGCTACTTTACAGAAACCAGCTATATCTTCATATGATTCATTGTTTGTACCTCTCCAAGCATGATATGTTTGTGCTACTTTCTGAATATCTTCATCTGAAAATTCTTTTAATGTTCTAGATACCATATGACCAATTTCACGAGCATCAATAAATAAAATTTCATTTTTACGTTCTTTTTTACCAATTTGACCTTTATTATTACTAATAAACCAAAGACATACAGGGATTGGCGTTGAATAAAAGAGTTGACCTGGTAAAGTAACAATACATTCCACTAAATCTTGTTCAACTAAATTTTTGCGAATTTCTAATTCATCTTTACCACTTGTAGACATTGATCCATTGGCTAATACAAATCCTGCTGTTCCGCTAGGTGCTAATTTTGAAATCATATGTTCAATCCATGCATAGTTAGCATTACCTTTGGGAGGTACTCCAAATTGCCAACGATAATCATCAAGTAATCGTTCTTGACCCCAATCACTTGCGTTAAAAGGGGGATTGGCTAATATGTAATCTGCTTTTAATCCTTTATGTAAATCGTTATGAAATGTATCAGCATTTCGTTCACCTAAGTCGTTATCAATACCACGAATCGCTAAGTTCATTTTTGCTAATTTCCAAGTCGTAGGGTTAGATTCTTGTCCGTAAATCGCAATATCGTCTAATCGACCTTGATGTTTTTCAACAAAACGTTCACTTTGTACAAACATCCCACCTGAACCACAGCATGGATCATAGATACGACCTTTATAAGGTTCAATCATCTCAACCAATAATTTTACAATTGATGATGGCGTATAGAACTCTCCGGCATTTTTCCCTTCAGCGCTTGCAAACTTAGCAATAAAGTACTCATACACACGACCTAACACATCTTGTTTACGACTCTCTGTGTCGCCAACTTTAAATGTAAATAAATCAATAATATCGCCTAATTTTTCTTTATCTAATGCAGGTCTTGCATATTCTTTAGGTAATACACCTTTGAGTGATTCATTTTCATTTTCAATTGCAATCATGGCTTTATCAATAATTTGTCCAATTTCTGGTTTCTTAGCATTATCATTGATATATTGCCATCTTGCTTCTTTTGGAACCCAGAAAATGTTTTCTGCTAAGTATTCATCTTGATCTTCTTCGTCAGCATAAGGATCTAGCTTCAATTCTTCATACTTTTCTTCAAAAGAATCTGATACATATTTTAAAAATATTAAACCTAGTGCTACATTTTTATACTCAGCAGCATCCATACTTCCTCTCAATTTATCAGCAGCTTGCCATAGTTTTTCTTCAAATCCAATAGTTGCCATTTAATAACCCCTTTTAAATCATTCTTAGCTTAAATATAGCAAAATATTGAATTTTGATGTACATAATTTAACTGATTTTATAAAAAATAACAAATAGACTAAAAATATTAATTAGATTATTATTAAATAAAAGTGGAAAAATGGAGCGGTGTCGTAATATTGCTCTTATAAAATATAATTAGGTGGAATTATGAAAAATTATAAAGTTCAAGAAGCTAAAGAAACTCCATTAAGTGCTCAAAATGCAAATGTATTCATTAAATGTGTTAAAAAATATAATTGGCTTAAAGACATAATAATAAATGGTTATTTCCAATATAGGTATGTAACTGAAGAAGTAGAATATTTAAATATAGAGACTACTGACTTAAGTGGAAAGAGAATTCCTATCGAAGACATTACGTTTCCAATGTTATGTTTTTGTGATATACCATTAAATCAATTAAAAGATCATAATAAATGGTATGGAGACTATGCGATATGTATGAAAAAATCTTGGGGAGTAAACAAAAACCTACAGCCATTGCATTATGTATCGAATACTAGTGAGTATATTAAAATGTATCAAGAAGTGTTTAATAATATAGTTAATAAACCAGACACTGATGAAAAAGTATATGAGTTTATATTCGCTTCATTATTCTTCTTAAAACATTTTAAAGGAAGTCAATATTGTGAAAAAACTGATAAAATAGAAGAGAAAATATTCATGGATGAACAAGAATGGAGAAGTATAAAATTAGTTGATGAAGATTTAGATCCTTTTTACATCAATGAAAATAGTGACTCTAAAAGAAATTATTATAATGAAGCTTTAACAAAATTATCAAGTAATAAATTAGAATTTAATTGTGATGATATTAGGTACATTATTGTTGAAAAAGAAGAGGACGTTATTCAGCTAATAAATGATATTAATTGCTCTAATTATGATGATCAAGAAAAAAGCTTACTCATTTCAAAAATAAGTGTCTTAAATCACTTAAGAGAGGATTTTATGTAATGCTTAGTAAAAAACAAATTGAAAAAACTTTAAACAGCGATAAAATGCCGTCATTAATTGTTAATGAATTAGACAGAGAATTGCAGAATAAATTGAAACGACAATATCCAAGTAAAGAAGAATTAATTAAAGAATTGAAGTATGACGCAGTTAATGAGAATTCTGCAGTATTAAAAAATGAATTGACGAGTAAACTAAAATTCAAACTTAAGGATTATCAAGATTCAAATGAATTTTTATTTTACTTAAAAAATAGTCAAAAGATGATTGAAATACATGATTATAAAATGGAGCAATTTTTTGAAGATATTCCTCTTGAAGATAGTGATGTTTATAAATCTATTGCGAATAACGAAGATACAGAAACATATATAATAATGAAAGCTCCAGAATTTAATGAAGAAGATAAACTAAATATATCAATTAAAGTTGATGGGAAATTTAAAAGATTAGATTTTTATAGAATAGCATATGATAGTAAAAAAGAAATGAAATATTTATATCAGACCCGATATATAAAGATATTCATGTTAATAGAAAAAAATTTAGAATATATTAGTTGGGGATTTCATCATCTTTTTAATGAAAGTATAGGGGAAGTAAATACAATTAATATAATTGATACTTATAAAATGTTAATAGCGCTAGCTAGTGGCGAAATGTATACAACAAATAAGATAAAATTTAATAATGATTCAGCAAGTAAAAATAAAGAAATCTTAGAATCTTTGAACAGAGATTTAAAATTATTTGAAATTATTCATGAATTTCAAAATTCGTTAGGTAAAGAATTTAAGATATCCACCCCGTTTAATTCTAAAGAAATTATAGAAGGAGTAAAAACCTACTTTTTATTATATAAACAAAAACTAATATTGGAAGAAAAGCGTTTAGAAAGTTTACTAATCAAAACATCTTCCTTCGATTTAGAAGATATAAAAGGAAAAAAGTTCACCTTAATTCAAGAGGAAGAAGTAACAAAAACTATTTTCACTCAAAAAATCTCTTACACACAATATCAATGTTATTATCAAGTAAAATCCTCAGCCTATGAAAAATTACAAGATGATGAATTTAAACTAAAATTTAATCCTGAAGATGTAATTACTATTATTTTAAAAGCTTCATTCAATACAATCGAACCTATCGGATTAGAAAATATTGCTTTTGAAGAAGCGGAAACTTTAGATGCCTTTATTAGTAACTATAAATCAAATTAAATACTCTTTAAGATGGGTTTCACTCGAGAAATAAATAAAGTAAAAGATACTTTGGTTTCGTATTAATAGCACTGAATGTAAGAAAGGTAACAGCTCAATAAGCTGAAAATAATACGATAATTTATAAAAAAAGACAATTTCTATATTATATCAATAGAAATTGTCTTTCTTCATTTATTTAGAAATGTTATATCTACAGAATTTTTTAGTAAATTCACTGGTAGGGAGAAGGTAGACGTATCACACCAGCAAAACCTGCTAAAGATGCTAAGTTACACTTAGATAATCAATCCTCATAAAGAGAAAAAAGAACCCCTAAAAAGTTCAACTTTTTGGGGGTTACTTACTATTAAGAAGTATTTTTGATTAAGCATCTTTCATATCGTAATCACCAATATACTGATCAAGGCGATTTATTGTTTCTCTGATATCATCATGTGTCGTTAATGGGTTCGTTGTACATAAACGAATGACACGTTGGTTATTCAATACTGTGGTATAAGCAATGGCATAACCAGAATCTGCAATTTTTTGCGCAGCCATGCTATTGAGTTGATTATTTTGTGCTTCAGTTAAATCACTGTTTTCATATCTGAAGTTCACAATGGAAAGATTAGCGTGTGAGATAATACGCCAGTTATCGAGACTTGACACGTATTCTTCTGCATATTCTGCTAAACCTTCGCCGTATTTAATGCGCTCGATAATTTCATCTTCACCAATGACTTGCAGAGTAATCCATAATTTTAAAGCACGTGCAGGGCGTGTAAGTTCAATGCCTAACATTTCTGGATCAATCACATCATCATCTGAAGCAATATCATCCAAGTACTCAGCATCTTCGCCAAAGCTTTGCAGCAGATGATTCTTTTCTTTCACGATTACCATAGCGCAACTATATGTTTGGAACAGTAATTTGTGAGCATCCCAACTGGCACTATCTGAACGTTCAATGCCTTTAAATAAGTGTTGTGCTTTATCGGATAAGATATGTGATAGTCCATAAGCACCGTCTACATGGAGCCATAGATTGTAGTGATCACAAATATCTCCAAGTGTGGTGAAATCATCGACAGAACCTGTATTAGTCGTGCCTGCAGTCGCAATCACCATAGCAGGTTTATAACCTTCTTCAATATCTTTATCAATTGCGGCTTTTAAGCTATCTGTATTCATTGTAAAGTCATCGTTGTACTCAATTCTGCGGATATTATTTTTAAGGAAGCCTGCAACATGCAAGGCTTTGCCTACAGAATGATGCGTTTGAGATGTAAGATAAACGGTTGCTTTTTTAATATCTTCCATTTCTACCTGTGCATCTCTAGCCGCAACGATAGCTGTTAAATTGGCCATTGAACCGCCAGATACAAAGACACCACCGGCCGGTTTGATCTCATAACCGATTTTTCCTACCAAGTAGTTAATTAAATTACGCTCAATATTAATTGGCAGCGTCGCATTGGCAAAATTAGAGGCATGGATATTATTTGCTGTTGTTAAAATGTCTCCAAGCCATGATAGACGTGATGCTGGACCTGGTATAAATGAGAATGAACGTGGATGGTTCGGACGATATAAATAATTCAGCACTTCATTATTTAAATCTTTGAGTACTTCATAGATATCTCGCCCTTTATTCGGCACTTCCATCTTTTCATATTTCTCTCTCAACTCGAGCGGTGCCTGTTGTGTCGCAGGTAAGTCTCCAATATCTCTAGATAAATATTTATTAACTTCATCTCTGATAATCGTCTCTAAGTCGATATTGTTCTCATTGAATTCCATTTCCATACTCTCTCCTTCAATTATATTTTTAATAAAAGACAGACGTATTAATTACGACGTTTTACTACAATATAAATGATAGCAGATATTAATAAAACCACGCTAACCATAACGACGAAACCCAGAAGGTGTCGCCCCAATGAATAACGTGCTGTGCTTTAACACTCGGTGCATGTGCGCCTTTCAGAAATTGACGAGGGTAATCGACTTGCAGATTATCATCTGTGATTTTCAAATTGAACCCTTCATTACGGCAAAGTTGATCGCCCTCAGGAATACGACGAGCGACAGCCAATAAGATTCCCATTGTTAACTCAGCTGTTGCATTTGTAGAAGCTATAGGTGTATTCGTAACATTAATATGGTGTTCGCGAGCTGCTTGGATATCAATGTTATTAAAACCAGCACCATAATTTGCAATGATTTTTAATTTTGGCGCCGATTCAATAACTTGTCGGCTTACCTGGGTAGACAATAAAGTGATTAATGCATCTGCATCTTGAATTTTTTGGATTAACAGTTCTTGAGAAATCAACGTTTCACCTGTGTACATATCAACATCAAAATGTTTTTTGAGTTGATTAAGTCCTGTTTCTGGAATTGCGCCTGCTATAAAAACTTTTTTCATAAAAATCGTCTCCTTTGATTATGTGAGAAGTTTCGCAATATTTAATTTAAGTTTAGTATGTGCCTAGTGATTAGGTATGTCTAAAATGATGAAGTAGTAGGTGTTTTTTGTCTGAAACAAACAAATTTCAGAATATAAAAAGCCTCCTAAACGTTAGATACAGAAACATAACGTTTAAGAGAGCGTAGGGGGAAGGGTATTAAGTACAAGATTTTCGGTTATGTATGTTTCAAAAATAAATTGTAATAAATTAAGATTAGTAAAATAGGAATTTATAAAGAAGAAATAAAGGATTGAATATGCTTATTTAAGTTTGATCGCTATATGAAAGAGTATGAGACATAAATAGATATTCTTAAAATAAAAGGCTGGGACAGAATCTTGATATATTACTCCCTTATAGTTTCGATTTGTACATCGTCTAGTTTGAAAGGGCTATATCATATCGTGTCTCAGCCTTAAATTTCATATTTAATTATACTTGATATCGGATAATTAAATAATTTTAAAATCATTATTTTTACACTAATATTACAATTTTAGTTTTGTAATTGTAATTCGATTTCTTCTAAACTTTTACCACGCGTTTCCGGTAAGAATTTAACTACAAAAATGAGTGCTAATGCCCCTATAACTGCAAAAATCAAGAATACATATTGTACTTCTAACATATTAACAAGGATAGGAAATACTTGAGAAATAATAAGTGTTCCTATTTGTAATACTACAATAGCGATACCAGTAGCTGCACCTCGAGCGCGTGTAGGGAACATTTCTGGCAACATTACCCACATAATTGGCCCCCATGTTGCGCCAAAGAATAGTATAAATAACGATAAACAAATGATAATAATCCAAGCAACTTGAGTAATACCCATAGTAGCAATTGTAATTGTCATTATCAAAAGTGAAATAATCATCCCAATATTCCCAATTACAAGTAATTTTTTTCTATCAATTTTATCGATGATAACTATAGAGAGAATTGTTACCAAAACATTGACTATTCCTAAACCAACTGTTCCAAGTATAGAGCTTGAACTTCCTAATCCAGCTTTAGTTAGTATAAGTGGTGTATAATATATAATTGCGTTAATGCCTATGATTTGTTGGAAAAATGCAAATAAACAGCCAATGATAAGTACTGGACGTACCCATTTTGCTCTGAGTAATTTCCATGCGGATTCTGAGTTATGAATTACATTTTTCATATCGTTTATTTCTTTTTCAATCTCATGTTGTTTAAATGTTAAGCTCATGACGTGACGTGCTGCTGTTTCAGATTTGTTTTCTAATAGCCATCTCGGACTTTCAGGCATAAATATAACGCCGATTAATAATATGATAGCTGGTACAACTGCTAAGCCAATCATCCATCTCCAAGCTTCTGCATCAGCCAATAAAAAGTTTGTACAATAAGCTACTAATATACCAATAGTTATCATTAAAGGGTTTAATGCGGCTAAGGAACCTCTGAATTTTGTAGGGGCCATTTCAGAAAGATATACAGGTATAATAGCTGTTGAACTACCAACACCCAAACCTATAACAAGTCGTCCTATCACTAATAAATCGACACTATTTGCAACTGCCATTAATAAAGAACCAATAATGTAAATGATAGCAATAATAAATACAACTTTACGGCGCCCCAATTTGTCAGAAATCGGACCACTCAAGCCAGCGCCTATAATAGCACCGATTAGCATAGAAGATACAACTAATCCTTGGGTAAAGCTAGTAAGTGGAATATCATTATTAATAAATAGTAAAGCTCCTGAAATTACGCCATTATCATATCCATAGAGTAAACCGCCAAGTGCACCTAGTACAAAAATGAGTTTTTTATTAACTTTGAATTCCATTGTTATCCACACTTTCACTTGTTATATTGTCTATTAAATACACTTTCGTTTCATATGGACGTAATGTATTTTTTAGGATAGGTTCACCATAATTTCCAATTAACAATTTTTTATTTTCATTTTGTTCAATTCTATAATTAGTATTTATTTTTTCGTCTGTAAAATTACTTACAACATATAATTTACTTTCATTTAAAGTTCTCTCGAAAGCGAATATCTTGCTGTTGTTTCTATCTATTGCTTTAAAGCTGCCATAAACGATAATTTCATATTGCTTTCTTAATTGGATGAGTGCTTGATAATAATAAAATATAGAGTCGCTATCATTTAATGATGCTTTTACATTAATATTTTTATAATTTTCATTAACTACGAACCAAGGTGTACTGTCAGTAAATCCAGCATTTTTTGTTGAATCCCACTGCATAGGAGTGCGTGCATTGTCTCTAGAGGCAAAATGAATATATTTCATCATTTGCGAATTAGTTATAGAATTTTTATTTTCGACTAATTCTTTATATGCGTTTAATGTTTCAATATCTTCATATTGCTCAATATGATTTAAGTGAATGTTTGTCATACCGATTTCTTCACCTTGGTAAATATATGGTGTGCCTTGCAATAAATGTAATGTGGTAGCTAGCATTTTAGCCGAAAGTTTACGATATTCTGGTCGATCATCACCAAAGCGGGAAACACATCTTGGGTTATCGTGATTATTCCAATATAATGAATTCCATCCAATACCTTGAAGTTTTTCTTGCCACTTAAATAAACTTTCTTTTAAATCTCTTAAATTTACTTTTTGATTATTCCATTTACCTCTAATAGGATCATAATCTAGTGACATATGTTCCCATTGGAAAATCATTTGTAATTCATTACGCTCAGAACCAGTGTATTTTAATGCTTCTTCAATCGGTACATTCACCATTTCTCCAACTGTCATTACGTCATATTTTGATAAAACCTCTTTATTCATTTCATTTATATAACGATGCGCATTAGGACCGTTTGCAATAAATGAAGCTGAATTTGGTTCAAGGTTTTGAGATATGTTAGGGTCATCAGGGATATTTGGATCTTTTGAAATCATATTTATAACATCCATTCTAAAGCCATCAACGCCTTTGTCTAACCAATAGCGCATCATATCATAAACTTCGGATCTTAGTTGTTCATTGTCCCAATTAAGATCAGGTTGTTTTTCTGAAAATAGGTGCAAATAGTACTGATTAGTTGTTTCATCGTATGTCCACGCAGGGCCATTAAAATAACTTTGCCAATTATTCGGATAATTACCATCGTCACCATCTTTCCAAATATAGTAATCTCTATAAGCATTATTCTTATCTTTTCTACTCTCAATAAACCATGCATGCTCGTCTGATGTATGATTAACTACTAAATCCATAATAATCTTTATATTTTTTTTGTGTGCTTCTTCTAATAATTGATTAAAATCATTCATATCTCCAAAATCATTCATGATTTTCTTGTAATTAGAAATATCATATCCATTATCATCGTTTGGAGATTCATAAATTGGGTTTAACCAAATAACATCAATACCAAGTTTGTCAAGATAATCTAATTTTTGTATGATACCTTGTAAATCTCCTATGCCATCATTGTTACTATCTTTAAAACTACGTGGATATATTTGATAAACAACTGCTTCTTTCCACCAATTTTTTTCCATAAAAAACATCCTTTCTATAAAGAGAAATTTTTACTCAAACGTTTGAGTAAAAATAATAATTAAAAATCTAAGTTAAAAACTTAGATTTTTAAATGTGCTTAATTGTTTCACCTTCTATTAAACTAAAAGGGATATAACTTGATTTAAGAGGTTTATAATTAGAAATGGTATTAATTAATGCTTTTGCACCCTCAAAACCAATGTTAAAGAAATCTTGTCTAACGCAATGTAAACGTGGGCGATACATTTGAGAGATGCTTGTCCCATCTATAGACATTACCGAAAAATCTTTAGGAATAGAAATATCAACAAGAGATAACCCATTTATTACACCTAGTGCTATTTCATCACTTGCAGCTAGTGTAGCGCTTACATTCATCTTTGTCAATTTATTTTTTGCACTGACGTAACCCCTTTCATAGCTATAATCACCTTCAATGATCCATTTTTTATATCCTTTAATATTATAGTCTTGTAGGGCTTGTTGATATCCTTTAATTCGTTCTGATCCAATGTTTTTCTCGTCAAAATCAATACCAGTAAAAGCAATTTTTTGATGTCCTTTATTAATTAAATACTGTGTTCCTTTATAAGCCATTTGAAAATCGTTCGAAGCGATAAATGGAGCGTTATTTTTAGGGTTAACTGATAAATAGATATATGGAATATTCATGTTTTTTAAATATATGAAATTACTTTCTTCTAAAGTCAATGAAATAATAATTATGCCAGACACTCTACGTTCAAAAAGTAGCGCTAAAGCTTTTTTTTGCCTTTCTGCATCTTGATAGCCGGCGTGTACCCATATAGCGCTAAAACCTTCTTCAGTAACTTGCTTTTCAATACCATTAATAATGTCACCAGAAAAATTAGTCGTTGCATCCATCATCATTACACCAATTACTTTTCCGTGTTGCTTAACAAGTTCTTCTGCAGCTAGATTCTTGTTATAACCTAGGTCTTCTGCTATACGCTTAATTTCTTTTTCAGTTTTAGAGCTATAACCACCAGCATTGGATAAAACTCTTGAAACTGTAGAAGGTGTTTTATTAGCTATTTTTGCAATATCTTTAATAGTTACCGACATTTTTGCCCCTTCGTTTCTTTAATAAATTTACAAAGCTCTATTAAAGTCATTATATAATATATAGAAATATATTGAAACGGTACATATAAACCTAAGCTTTTTCTAGAAATAAAGAACGATTAACAAGAGGATTAACGAAATTGTGTAATATATTAATTAAAAAGTTGATTTCCTTTGGCTCATTGATTGGCAAATTGGCGCCGATATTCAGAAGCGCTGATTTCAAAATGTTTTGTGAAATTTTTAGAGAATAATAGTGGATCTTTGTAACCAACGCGTCTTGATATCTCACTTATATGTGTGTTCGTATGTATCAATAATTGTGAAGCATGATACATCCTTATATAGGTTAAGTATTCTTTAGGCGAACAACTCAAATTCTTTTTGAATAATTTATATAAATGACTTCGTGTAATATTGACAGTTTTAGCTACTTCTTCAACAGTGATGTGTTTTTGATAATTTGTATTTATAAAATCAACAGCATGTTGAATATCTTCATTTACAATATCAACTTGCACTGAAAAATTTTTAGGGAACTTTTCTTGTAAGGTATAAACTAATTGATATAAATATTGCATAATTAGAATATCATTGGAGTTGTTTGACTCAATACTTTGAGAGAGTTCGCAAATAAGCTGAATGAACCAACATAGAATAATCAATTACAGAATTTAAGTATTATTCAAGCAAGTAATAACACTCAAATGCAAGTTAAGAATAATACATTACCAGAAACAGATGAACAGTCTAACTCCGGTTTGGTTACAATAGTTGTTTCTGTATTATTTGCTGCACGATCATTATTAATATTTAAAAAACTTTAAAATTTAAATAAAGTTAATATTAAATAATAAAAATTTTCTAAAGTATTTGTTGAAAAAATAATAACTTTGAAAGTTTTTTAGCAAAATCACTGATATGGAGAAGCATATCATAAGTGATGCGGTTTTTTCTTGAAAAATTTAATCAGATATTAGAATCCTTTAATTTATTTGAAAATCAGAAGTGAGTAACAAGGGCAAGTGAAATAGTTAGTGAAATAATTGGAGTTATAGGAATTTATTGAGTAGATTATAATTAGAGCATGTAGGTGATTTGCTTCTCCATGCAAGTAAATATGACCTTTTAAAAATCCTATAAGAATTTAGAAATTTTAGAATAACTAAATATTAAAAAACATATCGTATGAAAGTGAACTTGGGATGAGAGACTATAGCTAAATTAAAAATTTAGCAAAAACTAACTTAAAGACTGTGAACAATCTTTAAGTTAGTTTAAAAATAATTAATTTAAGCAAAATTATCTGCTTTTTGGGATCGCAGCCATCTATAATAATCTTTTGCTAGTAGTTGATAAACAGTGTCATAAAAATCTCTATTATTGCCAAACATTTTAGAGTATGCAGCTTCTCCTTGATTATATTGATCAATCAAGAAGTTTAGGAATTGTTGTTGGAATAAACTATTCGCAAACATTTCTTCGCTATTGTTTTGAGCCATGTTTACAAGTTTCGCATTTGTATTGTTTATCAATGTTTCTCGCATATTTTCAACGAGTACTCTATCGCCTTGAGTAAAATCATCTGGGAAACGTTCATTGATTTTGTGTATAATTTCATTTAAAGAATCGTACTCTTCTTCAGGTTCAACAGTTGCACTCACTTCTGAAGGGTGAACCAATTGCCCACTTTCCATATCTTCATTGACGAGTTCTATATTTCCTCTGAAATCTTCTTGCAATTTATAGTATTCTAACTTTACTTTGTCTCCTATATCGATATAGTTGCGTTGTTTTTTAGGAATGAATTTTAATAAAAAACCAGTAAAAATACTTTCTTCTAGTAACTCTTTGTCAAAAGTACGATCAATTTGAGCGATATAATTATACCATTTGTTGAAGTTTCTTAGTGTAACTCTGAAATCGTATTGAACATCTTCTGGAAGATCATTATATCTACTAATAACGGGACGTAACACGCTACTCAATCGACCAAGTAATTGATCATTTTGTTTTTGTTTTGCTTGACGATTTAATTTCATGACTGTTTGAATGTCATCATCATTGTATATATGGAATTTACGAAGTTTACTCTGTGTATCATAAATTAAATTAATATTAATTTCTTCTTTTAGAGAAGTTGCTTCGTAAAAAGGTTGGAATGCTTCATATATTTCTTCTTCTGTATTTACAAAATCAAGAACAAAAGTATCTGTTTTTCCAGGCATAGTACGATTGAGGCGAGATAATGTTTGGACTGCCTTTACTCCGCGTAATCTCTTATCGACAAACATTGTATGAAGTAAAGGTTCGTCAAATCCTGTTTGGTATTTTTCTGCGACAATTAATAAATTAAAGTCTTTACTATGAAATGCTTCTTTCAGTTGATTTTCTTGGATACGTTCTCCAGAATGCGTTAAGTTCATCTTTGGCTCTGTATATTCAATTCCATCATCTTCTACTGTACCTGAAAAAGCGATTAACACATCCATATCTGTGTATCCTTTTTCTTTGATGTATTTTTTAAATTCTTGCATATACCGTACGGCGTGGAGTCGAGAAGCTGTCACAATCATTGCCTTTCCTCTACCTTGAATTGCTTTTTGTGTCACTGATCTAAATTGTTCAATCATAATCTCGGCTTTTTGTCTAAGTACCCAAGGATGAAGAGATTGATATTTAGCGATAGCTCGAACTGCTTCTGTCTTTGGCAATTCTGGGTCTTCTTCAATCGACTTCGCAATTTTATAGGAAGTACTATATGTCATGTAATTTTGTAAAACGTTTAGAATAAATCCTTCTTCTATGGCTTGTCTCATGCTATAAATATGGAATGGATGATAGGAACCATCTCCTTGTTTTGTTCCAAACATTTCAATGGTTTTTTCTTTTGGTGTAGCTGTAAAAGCAAAAAAACTTAAATTATCATGTTGACCTTGAGATAGTAGCGTTTGAACAATTTGATCTTGGTCATCTAGTGATTGATCTTCAACGCTTTCTTCAAATTCTTGGTATTCCTTTAAAGAAGCTTCTTTGTCTGCTAACGCATGTTTTAATTTTTGTGCACTGCTTCCTGTTTGAGAAGAATGCGCTTCATCGACCAAGATCGCAAAACTTCTACCTGCTGTATCATCTATTTCATCATAAATTACTGGGAACTTCTGTAATGTAGTAATAATAATTTTCTTTTGGTCATTTATAGCTGTTTTTAAATCTTGAGAAGTTTTATTATCTCCAATAGTTTCGACTTGCCCAGTGGTATGCTCGAAACTCATTAATGTATTTTGAAGTTGGCGATCTAAAACAGTACGGTCTGTAACAATAATGACCGATGAATAGATCGGTTGATTCTCATCATTATGCAAGGAAGCGAGATGGTATGCCAACCAAGCAATACTATTAGACTTACCCGAACCAGCAGAATGTTGAATGAGATAATTCTTTCCAGGACCATGGTGCTGAGTATCTGATATTAATTTTTTCACAACATCCAATTGGTGATAACGTGGAAAAATCAGTAGTTTCTTTTTCTCTTCTAAATTCATAAACCGCTCAATAATGTCCAATAACTGATGACTTGTGAGTACACTTTCCCATAAGTAAGAAGTCGGATATCCATCAGGATTTGGTGGGTTTCCTGCACCTCCAACATGACCAGGTCCGTTAGATCCCTGATCAAAGGGGAGAAAGTAAGTTTTATTTTTTGCTAGTTTTGTTGTCATCAATACATTAAAATGATCTACTGCGAAATATACTAGAAAACGAGTGTTAAATTGAAAAATCAATTCTCGTGGGTCTCTATCTTGTTCAAACTGTAATCTCGCATGTTCTACATTTTGACCTGTGTATTGGTTCTTAAGTTCTAATGCAACAAGAGGAATCCCATTAATCATTAACACCATATCAATAGTGTTTCTATGCTGGTTACTATACTGAAATTGACGCACACATTGGCAACGATTAGCTTTATATTTTTTAATATTTTCTGTGTTCAAAGATGATGCAGGTTGAAAGTAAACAACTTTAAAAGAGATTCCTCGATCTCTGATTCCTTTGCGGAGGACATGCAATATTCCGTGTGTTGTGATTTCTTCATTTAAGCGTTTTAGAAACTTCTGTTCTGCATCAGTGCGGTAGACAGAAATATATCGTTTCCAGTTTTTAGGTTGAGTTTTTTTTACAAATTCTAATAATATTACTGAGTCAAGTGCGAGATTTGCGTCGTAATGAGTATCTTGAAATCGTACAGACTCCCATCCTCCGTATTGAACTAGACTTGCTTCTATATCTTGTTCAAAGTTAATTTCTCTATTTGCAATCACCGATATTCCTCCTCACACTTCTTTTTTGCCTGTAACATATTCGTAAATTAATGATTTCTTATAATTCTCTAACTCTTCTATGACTTTCGTTTTATCTGCGATGATATTATCGATAGCGGAGGTTTTATTATCTAGATATTGGATGATTTGTTGTTGCTCTTCGTAAGTTGGTAAACTAATTATTAGATTGTTATATCTATTAGCCCCAATGTTTTGTATTGTAGATTGAATTGTAATAGCATTTTTCCAATTTTCGAAAGCATAAGATTGAGTGAATAAGAATATATATTTAGCATTGACATTATCTTTAAAACTCGCTTTTATTAAGTAACCTGCAAAAGTATCATTCACATTTTCTTTAGAAATTAAAAATGTTTTTCCTACGCTAGCTCCACTTCTTGCAAATAAGATATCATTTTCCTTCAAAAAAAATGATTTGGCCTTTTCTAGTGATAACGACAATTTATTGTTATCAGACAATTTATTGTTGTTTAAAATGTCTGTAATTCTGATATAACGTGGTAGGTCTTCTTGATAAGGTATACCTGACTCATTGGCCCCATATAATAACGGGGTTGATAATAAGTATTTCATTTTAATTGTTTGCCAATGTTTTGGGATTTTTCCAATCCATTCAATACCACTATCTTTCATTTCTACAGTAGAGTCGAGGCCTTTTGTCACAGATTCTGTGATGAGTGATTGTTTGTATTTCTTTAGTTCTGAAATAGATTCTTTAGTTCCATTAATAATATTATTAGTGTTTTGAACCATACTATCAATTACTGATCCAATTTGTTTTTGCTTTTCGCTAGAAGGAACTGGAATCGGGATGTTTTTCATTTTCAACCACTTAGTAGACCATAAATCATCAACAATTCCTGTCCCCCATTTATAAAATTCTTCAGCAAATGCGTAATTTTTTAGTAAATATTTTGTATAATTTCTATCTATTGTATTGGAATAAAGTACGGTATTTATAACAGATACAGAACCATCAATGCTAGAAATACCAGCAGACATTTTTCTATCAGAACGTGAGTTTATTACAAAGTCATCTTTTAATACTAATTTACGGTTATCATGATTTGATGATTTTGCAGCAATCTCCAATTGAGGAACGATACCACTTTTCGTTACAGATAATGGTATATAATCTAAATCTGAAACTTTATCAGTTCTTTCAGTATAATGAGAACCTATTGTAGATATTTCCCAGTTCTCAGGAACTTCTCCAATCCAGTCAATATTAGTTTCTTTTAATTTTCTAGTCAATATTTTCCACATCCTTCCCTGACAAGGCTTGAAAGTTTGCAACAATGGATTCTTCTAATTTTTTAATACGTTGCGCAATAACTTCTGAAGCTTCTGGTGGTGCAAATTTATAAAATAATCTTGTAAAGGGTATCTCATAACCAATCTTATCTTTTTTACGATCCATCCATGCATCTGGATTGAAGGGTAATATTTCACGTTCGAAATATTTTTCAATATCTTCTTCTAATGGAATATCTTCTGTATCTCTTAAGTTATTATCTGCAGTCTTACTACCATTTTTTTTATAAATAATATTCCCCTTTTCATCGCGCTTTGGACGTTCAATTGTCACTCTAGTAAATCCAAATGATTCGTTTTCAAATATTTTTGATTCTACTGTTTTATCTCCAAGATAATATTCTTTATTTTTAAATTCTCCATATGCTTGAACAATCATTTCTCTACATGCAACAGAAATATCTACTCTTTTTTCACCAATATTTTTATGACGTTTTTCATACATATTAGACGCATCAATAAGTTGTACTTTCCCAAGACGTTCTGGAGATTTGTCTTTAGTAATAATCCAAATATAAGTTGCAATCCCTGTATTGTAGAATAAATCATTAGGAAGTTGTATAATACCTTCTAACCAATCATTTTCAATAATATACTGACGTATTAAACTCTCGCCAGCACCTGGATTTCCAGAAAATAAGGCAGAACCATTGTGAATAATCGCCATGCGTCCTGTTTCTTTTAATTTCGAAATTCCATTGAGTTGAAATAGCAACTGTCCGTCACTAACTCGGGGCAATCCAACGCCAAAACGACCAAGTTCACCGAGTTCGTGCTCTGCTTTTACTGCTTTCTGATCCTTTTTCCAATCGACACCAAATGGTGGGTTGGAAATACAGTAATCAAACGTAAACTCTTTAAACTGATCATTCGTTAATGTACTTCCAAGCGCCATGTTTTCAGGATCTCCCCCACGAATCATTGTATCTGCTTTTGCAATCGCATAAGTTTCAGGATTTAGCTCTTGACCAAATGTAGCTACCTCGGCAGTATCGTTCATATCGTGAATACGTTCTGTCATTGCTGAGAGCATTTGAGAAGTTCCCATTGTCTGGTCGTAAACTGTTTTGAATACATGCTCTTTAAACAAAGTATCTTTATCTTCGATGAGCAATAAATCAGTCATAAGATAAATAATATCTCTACTTGTAAAGTGCGCTCCTGCTTCTTCATTGTAGCTTTCTGAAAATTTTCGAACAAGCTCCTCGAACACGTATCCCATATCGGTGCTCGTCATCTTGTCTGGACCTAGATATGCATCTACCTTGTTAAACTCTTGAATTACATAAAATAGAGTATCATTATCTGCCATTGTCGTAATTTCAACATCAAACTTAAAGTTTTCGAGAATATCTTGCATGTTTTTAGAGAAACCATTGAGATAAGCTCTAAAGTTTGATTCAATATTTGCTGGGTCTGCGAGTAATGTTTCAAAAGTATATAAGCTTGTATTATAAAATGAATACCCTGAAGCGTTCTTCAAAAGGTGTTCTCGCATCACGTCATTCATTGATTGGGTACTTTCTGCGGTCTTAAGAACCTCATCTCGCGTTTTTAGTAACGTATCATGAAGACGCTTAATGACTGTCATTGGTAAGATGACCTTCCCATACTCATGGGGTTTATATAATCCTCTTAAAATGTCTGCAACGTTCCAAATAAGGTTTGCTTGTTTTTGAACATTAATCGATGTTTGTTGATGTCTTTTAAATTCGTTCATTATGTATATCTCCTTTAGTAGATAAAAAAGTTGAAATTCTCTACTTCTATATTATCAGAGATAGAAAATAGAAAAAAATAGTAATAAGAGCATCCTTCACCGCAAAAGTGAAGGATGCTTTAATTTTATTAAAATATAGTTTTCATTTTGATAGATAATAGTTAATAATTGTCTGTAAATCATTGTTAAGTACCGTTGTTA
>NZ_KV792258.1:33223-33613 GCF_001808125.1 Staphylococcus sp. HMSC14D10
TTTATTTCAATGTCCATTTTTGACGTGCTTTAGGATTGAGTGGATGCATGATTTCATTTGTTACTGGATTGATGAGTTTCTTTACTTTTTTCTTATGAGGTTTTAGCATTTCCATCACTTGCTCAACACGTTCGACGACAACAGGCCGCTTCGCATAAACACCATAAGCTAGAATCACTGTGTCACTTTCACTTATCGCTTTCATCAAGTGAATATCAGTGTGCTCATCATATGGATTTTTGATATGTTTGAGGTTTTGGGGTGTTTTAATATTAGAGAATAGATTAACTAGATATACAGCGCCATATTGCTCAGAATTAGCTAATTGATTGAGGATGAGAACCGTAGTAAGATCGAGTGATAATACACCATCTAAATGAGGATACATCG
>NZ_KV792258.1:33633-34061 GCF_001808125.1 Staphylococcus sp. HMSC14D10
ATACACCATCTAAATGAGGATACATCGTTATCACAGTACAAACAGATTTCTTTTCATCCCAAGTCTTTTTGAGTAAGTAGCGGTGTTGTTCATCATCGCTAAATATGGCTTCTGTGTTTATCGTACTTTTGATTGTATTCATCATCGTCACTCCTTTTAGTATTCTTCTGGTAAAAGCATCACATAATAAAAAACGTCTACATCATCTTCACGAATGACGTAGACTTTCTTAGGTAATGCGTTTTGATTTTTTTCATAGTTTGTATAGTGATATTCCAATTTGTATGCGGGTCGTTCTTGTTCATGCGTAATAGAGAGTATATTATTATCTTCTTGCAGTTTAAAAATGTGTAGGTAATCTGTATGAGGTTGATTATCTCTTTCTTTTACCATCTTCCAAAGTAAGATTTGAAGGTCTAGAGATAGGT
>NZ_KV792258.1:34081-34672 GCF_001808125.1 Staphylococcus sp. HMSC14D10
TTCCTCCATTTTGCTTTTCTTTCATGATGTCAATCACTTCGTTAATGACTGTAACAGATAGTTGAGCGACCTTGATCCAGTTCATATTATTCTCCTCCTTTTTGTAATAGATGACGTTCATCGATAATCGTATTTTTAGTATCTGTAAGGTATAGAAAGTCCATATCAAAATGATCCAGATAACCAATACTGATGAGTTGGTTATTGGAATACATTAGAAATGGATAGATACTTAGCTCATGTAGCTCATTATTATAGTAGGTATAAGTTTCAAGTGTAAGATGCGCAAGTGGGGTATGGTCTACAAAGCGAGTAGGAAGTATGTTTTCTGCTGCGTCTTCTAACGCTTCACATTCCCATGCTTCATTGTTAGATAGTTGGAATAGACGAGTTATATATTGTTTGAGTTCTTGAGTGATTGTTTCCATATCATTGCCTCCTAGATAGTGTGATAGTGATGTAGTTCATATACATCATTGAGATAATATATATTTGATTTGTCATTTATTACGAATCCCGGTGGGAATAAGAAAAAATTCCATATAAAAACCCGTGATAAACGTTGGTGTAACAAGGAAATCCCGGAATCCC
>NZ_KV792259.1:0-56905 GCF_001808125.1 Staphylococcus sp. HMSC14D10
ACTTATCCAAGAACTTTATGTCCCGGACTCTTTATATATTGATGGTAGTCGATGATTAAATTGAAAATGCATTTGTCGCAAGCTTTTTTCTACTTTAGTCCTCTTTTTTGGGGACGACAAATTCAAAATGAATTCTATCTTACTTTTTTGGTTTGTATGGTATATATACATGAACAATACGATAAAATAAGTGATCACAACGAATTAGATACGTTCGTTGTGATCACTTACTTTTCAAATGTTCCTGGATTAAAAATTAGTTTCCATTCGTTAAATGGCCAATACCTCCAAACTACTTTATCTACAATTTTTTATCAACAAGACCAACCACATCAAATTGGCTATCTATACTATTATAAATAAATCTATTCGTTCTGCCACTCATTCATCCCAATCTATACATTAACTAAATAAAAAATTTCATATAATATATTTTCATATTAAATGTTAAAAACTATCCTTTTAGGGTAAGACATAAATAAACATGCTTTTTAAAGGTGATTTATAAATGATTTATAATAAATTAATTAGTGGTGTATTAGCTTTTACAATAATTTTGAGTGGATGTAGCTTAAACCTGAATTTAGATGATAAAGATAAAAAAAGTTCGAATGATCCACAACAATCAAAAGTGACAAAAAATGATAAAAACTCATCAAATGACCAAAATGAATCAGAGAATAATATCAATAATCAAAATATTAGTAAATCTTCAACATCTAAAGAAAATAATCAACAACCTCCAATAAATAAAAAACCTATAAGTGAATATCATGCATTAAATGTAGCTAAAATTTATGCTAAAAAATATTTAAATTCTGGACGAGAACAAAGTGGATTTTATATTGATAAAAATGCAACAAATAATGAAGCTTATTTTGTTAATTTTAAAAACGGAACAGTTGCTGGGCCTGCATTAACACAAACAATTAAGGTTAATAAATATCGTGGAGAAGTCGTAGATAGTTATACTAATGCAACTGATGAAGAAATGAAACAATTTAATAAAGCTAAAGAACAAAAGTATGGTCAAAATCAAGAAGACAATAATCAAATTACTAATGATAATCAAGAAGAAACAAACACCAAAAATCAATCATCGGAAGATAAAGAAGGTACGGAATCTAATCATAATGATGATAATGTGCAAGAAGAATCATCGTCTTCTGAGGATCAACAAGCACAAGACAAATCATCAGAAAATGATTAGTAGCTTAAATCTATGTAATTTAGACTATATTTTTAACATATTTTAGTGGAAATAGATAGAATACAAGAAAAATAAGGAGTGTTAAGTATGGCTAATAAAATTGCAATTGCTGGGGCGGGTGCAATGGGAAGTCGTATTGGTACTTACCTAAAACAAAGTGGACAAGATGTTACATTAATAGATTACTGGAAAGATCATGTTCATCGAATAAATGAAAAAGGAGTAGAAGTTCAAACTGAACATAATACTTATACTGTTGAAATGCATGCCACATTCCCTGAAGAGGTCAATCAAACCTATGATATTATCGTACTTTTAACAAAATCAATGCAATCTGAACAAATGATGCAAATTTTAAAAGAGCAGGGAGCAATTAGCGAGGATACTGCCATCTTATGTATGATGAATGGTTTAGGCCATGACGAACGTCTATCACAATTCGTTCCAAAATCACAAATTTTCTTAGCCGTAACAATGTGGACAGCTGGATTACGTGGTCCAGGTCAATTGCTATTAGAAGGTGAAGGTTCAATTGACTTTCAACGTGCTGATGGTAAAAAAGACCCACGTACTCAAGAAATTGCAGATATCTTAAATCAAGCTCATTTAAATGCCACTATTAGTAATGATGTATTTAAAGCAATATGGTCTAAAGCCACGCTTAACAGTGTTTTAAATCCACTGTGCACGATATTAGATAAAACAATCGGTGAATTGGGCGCTTATGATCATTCTAGAGCAATGATACGCCCAATCATTGAAGAAATTGTCGACGTAGCACATGCTAAAAATGTAGATATTCATATTAACGACTTAATCTCGAAAATTGAAGCAGCTTATCCTGATCATGCACAAGGTTTACACTATCCTTCAATGCATCAAGATTATAA
The DNA here is from genome assembly GCF_001808125.1 of Staphylococcus sp. HMSC14D10. Taxonomy (NCBI): domain Bacteria; kingdom Bacillati; phylum Bacillota; class Bacilli; order Caryophanales; family Staphylococcaceae; genus Staphylococcus; species Staphylococcus sp. HMSC14D10. The sequence continues at coordinate 2,101 of NZ_KV792259.1, forward strand.
TCATGGTCGTTTAACTGAAATAGATTACTTAAATGGTCAAATTGTGAACTATGGTAAATCATTAGGTATCGCAACTCCTAATAATGAACTGATTACTCATCTCATTCATCAATTAGAAATGAAGTTAAATAAACGTTAATATGAAATAATGTAAAATTAAACTATACTTTTTTGTGAATTATTTGAAAGAATTGGTATTTTTGTGATAAAACTCAATTGTTGTCATTGCCCTAAATAATATATATATTGATTTTTAAATTAACTTGTAAATGAATAATCAATATTAAATCTTTCTATATAAGAATAAAATAATAAGACCACTAGTCAAAATTGTTAGACTAATGGTCTTATTATTTTATATATTATTTGTAAATATTTTAATTACTTTTTCAATAGCTTTATCCCAAAATGCATAATCATGTTTTCCTGAGCTCTTTATAAAGTCATACTGTACATTTTTTTTATCTAAATAGTTAATAAAATCTAAGTTACCTTTATAAAGTTCATCTTCTGTACCACACATAATTAATAACTCTGGCAAATCAATATTTTTCTCTATAGCTTTATCAACGAGATGATAAGGATCAAAATTACTACCAACTATCTCCTTATCCGTTCCAACTATAGACTCTGGTGAAAAATCATACCATTTGTATTTTTTAAGCATAGAAACGTCGAATGCAGCAGATAAAGGAGCAGCTTTAGAAAACAACTGACTTTGTGTTAATGCAAATTTAATTGTTCCATATCCTCCCATTGAATGCCCTGCAATAAAATTATCTTCTCTTTTTTTAGACAACGGTAAAATCTGGTGTACATAATTGTAAACTTCTAAAATGTAATCATAATAACTGTGTCCAAAAGCCATATTCGTATAAAAACTGTGATCTGCATTAGGCATTATAATCGCTAATTGATATTCATTAGCATAGCGTTCTATACTTGTATATCTCATATACGAATGAGTGTCGCTAGATAGTCCATGAAATAACATCATTGTTTTAAGTTTTTTTGTTTCGTTCGCTGAATCAAAATAACTGTCATCTTCAGGTAAAATAACATTTAAAGATTGATGCATTCCAAGCGTTTTTGATAAATAATTCATCTGGATTAAAGCCATATTATCTACTCCTTAAATACTTTATTAATTATTCGTTTGTGTAGCTGGATCTAATTTTTTCTCTGCTAGACGTAAAATAATATCTATAAGGATTACTATCACAACAATGGGTAATGCACCAGCCAAGATAAATAGTGTGCCATCAGTAGCATTCGTACCACGAATAACGACATCACCAAGTGAAGGCGCTCCAATGAACGAACCAACAGCAACAACACCTATTGCAACTACTAGTGCAATACGTATGCCTCCAATAATTACTGATAAAGAAAGTGGTAACTCAATCATACGTAAGACTTGATTACGTGTCATTCCCATTCCTTTTCCAGCATCTTTAATATTGATATCCACTTCATTAATACCAGTATACGTATTTTTTATAATAGGAAGAAGTGCATATAAGAAAACAGTGAAAATAACAGTATTAATACCTAGTCCTATTACTAACATTAAAATTGCTAACATAGCAATTACAGGCACTGTTTGAATAATGTTAGCTAATGTAATAATAATTCCAGACAACTTACCAAACCTTGCAATAAGTATTCCAAGAGGTATACCGATAATAGCAGCAAATAATACTCCATATATTGACATTAAGAAGTGATTAATAAATAACTCCCATAGATAACCAAAATTTGTTTGATAATAATGTATTAGTTGTTCGAATAAATTACCTTCCATTAGTTTTGAACACCTTTCTGTTTAGAGTCATTTTCATCGTCAAAGTAATTATGTTTTTTTAAGAAATCTTCTGCTACTGTTGCTGGTTCTTTACCTTTTCCATCTGCTTGATAGTTTAGTTCTTGCATTTGTTCAGTTGAAATTTTACCTTCCAATTTTTTTATAATTGGTTTTAATTCTGGTTTTTCTTTTAATAATTGATCAGTCGCTAAAGGACTTGCATCATATGGTGGAAAGAAATGTTTATCATCTTTAAGTACTTTCAAATCATATGCCGCTATACGACCATCAGTAGAATAACCTACTGCTACATCTAAATTACCAGAATGTAATGCATCATAAACCAAGCCAATTTGCATAGGTCTTACTGTTTTAAAATCGATACCATATTCTTTTTTAAATCCTGAATAGCCATCACCTTTACGACTTTCCCAAGAACTATCCATACCTACCCTTAATTTATTTGCATGTTTTTTCAAATCAGAGACTGTTTCTAAATGATATTTTTTTGCTGTTTCTTTCGTTACCATCAAAGCGTAAGTATTTGCAAAACCATATGAATTAAAGAATGTTTGATGATATTTATCTTTAAAGCCTTTTTGTGTTGCCTTCATTGCTTTGTTAGGGTCTTTAATTGGATCTTCCCCTAATGCCCCTGTTAAATCAGTACCTGTATAACGTGTACCAGACATATTTGCTTGATCACTTGTAATAGCATTATGCTGAATAACACTTGATCCTAAGTTATTAATTAAAGTAGGTTGTATTTTATTATTTGTATCATGTTCAATTAAAATTCTTAACATATGTGAAATGATTTGAGATTCACTTGTGCCTAAAGATGTAATTCTAACATCGTCATCTGAATTACTATTTTTTAAACCTGGTAAACTACATCCAGACAACACAGTTAGACATAGTACAAAAACTGCAATATATTTTTTATAATATTTCATAATGTCCTCCTTTATTGTTTATCTGGAAACTTTAAGTCCTTTCGGAACTATCCACTTTTCAATTTGAGCTAAAATTAAATCTACAATTAGTGCAAGTACAGTTACTAAAATAGTACCTACGATAATCATCATTGGCTCATATAAAGCTAAACCATTGAAAATCAAGTCACCTAGTCCTCCAGCACCAACATAACTTGCTAAAGCTGCCCAGCTAATTACATATACTGAAGATAAACGGATACCACTTAAAATCATTGGTAAAGCTAATGGTAATTCGACATCTTTCATCAATTGAAAATTTGTCATACCCATACTACGTCCTGCTTCTTTTACATTGCTATCAATATTTTGGACACCTACAATTGTATTATTTAAAATTGGTAATAATACGTAAATAAATAATGCAATAATTGCTGTTGTTTTACCCACACCAAAAAGTGGAATCATTAAAGCTAAAATTGCTAAAGTTGGAATTGTTTGTAAGATTCCAGCTACAGTTAAAGAAATCTTCGATAACTTTTCTCTTTTTGATAGTAGAACCCCCAAAGGAATAGCAACAATCATAGCAAGTAATAACGCTACTACTGATATATACAGATGCTCAAAAGTTTTATTAACTAATATGCCACCATTGTCTATTAAATAACTCATACTTTATCCGCCCCTATTTCTTTAGGCTCGACAATGCCTTCATCTTCATTTATTGTTTCTTCTTCAATTTCACCCCAAAGTGTATCGTATACGATATCTACTAAGTTAGATCGAGTTACTAATCCGATTAGAGTTTTACCATCTGTATCAACAATGGGGACATTTCTTACATTACGTTTTAAAATTGTACGTACAGTATCTTGTAATTTACTATCAACTTTAACGCGATAAATATCTCGCTGCATTGTATCAATAAGTTCTTTCATTTGACGTAGTCCTTGATTAATATCTTCAATATCTAAATATCCAAGTAAATGATGTTTATTATCAATTACAAAAACTGTGTCTACTCGTCGGTTTCTCATAATATTAACTGCATCATTTAATGACTCATCAATATGTACAGTGACTGGTGTAATCATTGCATCTTTTACTGTTCGTACATTTGGTCTATCTTGAATCAAACGATTCTGACCAATAAAATCTTTAACAAAATCGTTAGCTGGATGACGTAAAATATTATCTGGTGTATCATATTGAATTACTTTACCTTCAGACATAATACAAATTTTATCTGCTAATTTAATTGCTTCATCCATATCATGTGTAACAAAAATGAATGTTTTTCCTAGTTGTTTTTGTAATTTTTTCACTAAATCTTGTAATGTGTCTCTGGTAATTGGATCTAATGCACCAAATGGCTCATCCATTAAAATAATATCTTGCTCAGCTGCCAAGGCACGTACTACACCAATACGTTGTTGTTGTCCACCAGATAATTGTGAAGGATATCTATCTAAATATTCTTCAGGCAAATCTGCAAGTTTAATCAACTCTTTTGCTTTTCTGTCTTTTTTCTCTTGCGACCATTTTAATAGTTTAGGTACAAGTACAATATTTTCTTTAACTGTCATATGAGGCATTAGACCAATTTGTTGAATCACATAACCAATATTTCTTCTTAATTCTACTGCATTGATATCTTTAATATTCTTACCATTAATTGTAATCTCACCATCTGATGATTCGATCATTCTATTAATCATTCTTAATGCGGTTGTTTTACCACTCCCACTTGTTCCTATGAAAGCAACAAAATCTCCTGATTCAATATCAATGTTCATATTATCTACTGCTTTTTTCCCACCTGCATAGACTTTTGATAAGTTTCTAATACTTAACATATATCCAGTCCTCTCTTTTTTTATATTTATTACAAACTGAGGACTTAAAGTGTATGTTATACAAAGTTTACTAAGTAAAAACAAGGCACATTAAGTCCTCCATATTTCAATCATTCAATTATTAACTACTAAATTAGCCTCTATTTTCTTCTATTAATTCCTATTCGATGTCCTAATTGTTTAGGTCTTTCATTAATAGGTGTTGTATTAAAATATAACTCTATAGATTCTAATATTTGTTCAGGAAAAGGTGATGATCTATTTGTATTTATATCTATTCCCATCAACATAACTTCATATATGGCGCTACATATATCATCCTTATTAAACATCTCCATATAAACGTGTACACGTTTACTATCGTAATCATAAAGATGTACTTTTACCTGAATATTTTCGTCTTCTTTCATTTCTTTTAAAAATGTTATATGATTTTCTAATGTGAAAATTGTATACTGCAATCTTTGAATTGTTTCTTGATTAAGACCAATTAATGCTAACCATGCATCTGTTGCATCACTAAAAACACGGTTGTATTCAGCATCATTCATATGTCCGTTATAATCAACCCATTCTTTTTTTACATTTGTTTGGTAAATATAATGTTCTGACATATTAATTTACCACTTGATGTTTTTTAGATTTTTTCATTGAATCTGTATCTTCTGGCCAATATTCTTCTGCGAGTTGTTTTACTTTAATCAAGAATTCATTACGTTTTTGATCAAGTTCTGACATTGTATATCCTTGTGATGTCGCTTCACTACCGCTCACTACTTTTTCGTAAAGATCCTCTGTCAATTCTGGCGCAATTAACTTAGTCCATGGTTTTTTCAATGCAGGACCAAATTGTTTAAGCATGTGTCTCATACCACCTTCGCCACCTGCAAGATGAAATGTCATGAATGGTCCATATTGTGCATAACGTAAACCAGCTGCATGCGTAAATGCTTTATCTACTTCTTCTGTTGTCGCAATACCATCATTAACAATATGTAGAGATTCTCTCCATAATGCCTCCATTAGACGATCTGCAATATGTCCTTCAATTTCATTTCTTACATGGAGGACATCCATGCCAATATTCTCATAAATTTCCTCAGCTTTAATAATCGTTTCTTCTGAAGTACTTTGACCTGGTACAATCTCAACAAGAGGTAAGATATATACTGGATGGAAAGGATGTGCTACTACTAAACGTTCAGGATTCTTTAAATTTTTTTGCAATTCAGTTGGTATAATACCAGATGTACTTGAACCAATAATAGCAGACGGTTTCGCATAAAAATCAATTTCTTTTAAAACCGAATCTTTAATAGATTCTACTTCAGGAACGTTTTCTTGAATAAGATCTGCATCCTTAACTGCTGATTTTAAGTCCGTAGTAAAGCTTAAATTATCTAGTGATGCATTCTTAGCTAACCCCATTTTTTTAGCATAAGGCCAGTTTTGTTTAACTTGTGTTAGCATTCTTTCATAGGCACCTTCGCTAGGATCTGTAGCAACGACTTCATGCCCATGAGCGAGTATTCTTGTTATCCAGCCACTACCAATTACGCCTGTTCCAACTACTGCGAACTTCATTATTTACCTCCTTGATTATTTTTAAGATTAAGTTTCTCTCTTGCTTCTGCAGGTGTTAATGGGACTAAATCATATTCTTTCATTATTTTCTTAGCTTCTTCAACTAATGCTTCGTTAGTTGCTTTAACACCTTTTGAAATATACAAGTTATCTTCAAGACCAACACGAATATTTCCACCGCGTTTAGCAACTTCTCTAACTGTCGGTAATTGCATTCTACCAATACCGAATGCAGACCATTGTGCATCTTCAGGGATTCTTGAAATAAGATAGTCTAACGTTTGACCATCATTTTCAGCACCCCAAGGTATACCTAAACAAAATTGGAACATAGGTTGTTCGACTAAGCCTTCTTTAACAAGTTGCTTTGCAAAACTGACATGACCTGTATCAAAACATTCAAGTTCTGGTTGTACACCTGCATCTTTAATCATTTGCGCTTGTTCTCTCAGCCATGAAGCGGGACTAATATATATCGAATCTCCCATATTAACGCTGCCACAATCAAGCGTACACATTTCTGGTAATGTGTCACCTACTGGTCTATGACGCTCTTTAGGCGTTTGAATCCAGGTTCCTTTACCACCTGTTTCTGGGTGTTCTTGACTTGGAATAAAGTCGCCACCGCCACCAGCTGTTACATTAATAATAATATCTTCGTCTGCCTCTCTAATGAGTCTTACAGTTTCACTATACAGTTCTGGATCATGACTCACCCCGCCTGTTTTAGGGTCTCTAACATGAATATGTGCTACTGTTGCTCCAGCTTTTGCACACTTAATTGCTGAATCAGCAAGTTCTTGTGGTGTTACTGGAACATTTTCATTTTTGTCAATTGTATCTCCAGCGCCTGTAATTGCTGCAGTTAATAACACTTTTTTCAAGATAAGCACTCCTTTATATTTTAAATACGTTACAAACTATACCAACTGGTCGGTAAAGTTTCAACCGTAGCATAAAAAATAAGCTGAAAAGTTTCAATCTCACCTAACAGCTTAAAACCTGAAAATTTATTTTTTTTCTTTATTAATACCTACTTCTACGTTTTCTTTTAACCGATTTATTACTCTTTCACGCATTGATTCATCAATTGCACTTATTCCAAAAACTTCTGATAACCATAAACCATCAACAGCTAACCTAATGATTGTTGCATCTATTTCATCTAGACCGTCATTAACAATTTGAGATTGCCAATCTTCATATAAAGATTTTAATGGTAAGAGTAGCGCTTTATTTGAACCTTGTGCAGCAAGCATTGCAGAAGTAATAGGCGCATTTTCAACACGATGCTCTTTCGTTGCTTCAATAAACGCATTTAACCATTGTCCTTGTTTACAATGTGTATTATCAATATGACTATTTACATTTTCTCGATATAATTCATTAGCATAATTGACAAGTTCTTTTATTAGACCTTCTCTATTTTTAACATGATAAAGCAAACCACCCTTGCTTATACTTGCTTCTTTTGCTACTGCATCTAATGTTAAATAGTCAGTACCTTGTCTATTTACTATATTAGCTGCAGATTCTAAAATATACTGTTTCTTAGATTTCCTCGTCATCAATTCACCCTCTTCCAATTAAAATCAATATTGTTTACATAATACTCTTAAATAGATAGAGATTATTATATTATATAAATTATTTTAAAAAAAGTTTTACGTTCTAATCTTTTTAACTATATTAAAAATGATTACACTTAAAAAATGTATAAAGTATGTGAGAATAAGACAAAGAATTCAAAATGCATTCTTCTTCCTATCCCAACTGTGTATGTAACCTAATTTATATTGAATATAAACTTCTTTTACGAAAGTCCTAGCTCTATGACTTAAATCAAATTGAACTTAAATTTTTTAACCTTTTGTATTGATTGTATAAGAGTAGAAGTGAAAAACTTAATATAAGTGTATTTTCTTTCATTTTAATTATTGATTATCTTTGTAAACGATCATTTAAAATGCTTTATGTCAAGTAGATAAGTAAATAATTAAAAGATACTATTAAATTTAACTAATTTCTCATCTTTAAATTTCATTTTCATATTCTTCTCTCAATAAACTATCTGAGAATTCCCCAGGTAATCCTAAAAATTGTCGATTTTGTTTAGTTAAATCGTTAGTCACAATAATTCACTTTCTCCCTTTGCTTATTTGTGATTTCTTTAAAGTTGTTCGTTAGCAAGACGTTCTATAGGAAGACCTTTTTTAAAACGTTCAATATAACGATTAAAGCTTACTATTTCTTTTTTCATTTGGTTCAATTTTGATAGAATCAGTATCTTTAAAAGCAATTTCATTAAGATAACTAGATAAATTTACATAGTTTTCTGCTACAAGATATCTAGCTAAAACAGCAATCCCCCCATGCTCCACCCTCACTAGCAGTTTGCATAACACTAACGGGACTTTGCATTGCTGCTGCCAAAAATGTTTGAGCAACTTTTTTGGTTTTGAATATACCTCCGTGTCCATATATTGAATTAATTTCAATATCTTCATTCTTTTTAATAAATCAATACCAATTTTTAATGTACTAAATGCACTATATATGTGAGTCTTCATTATATTAGCTAAATTGAATGAACTATCTATCGATCATACTAACATAGGATAACCTGTTGAACCTCTGTAATAAATTCTCCGGAAATTATCACTTTTAAACTTAAATATTGTAATATTATAATTTATACCCCAAAACTGACTCCATCTTTACAATAGTTTTTATTGTGCTATCCTACACTTGGAATATTCTTAATCTAACATAAAAATTTTAACCACTTTCACTTTATTATATATAGTTTTACTAAACAATAAGCTTAAAAATAGAAAGAGATAACTCTATTCTCTATTATATTCGGAATGAATCTATAAGTGGATATCATACGTTTATTGATTACTTAAAAAATTATTATAAAATCATCTTGTAAATAAATTTGAATGTATATTTACAATAGAATTAATCATCATATTCTTCCCGGAGTAAACTATACACATAACTATCTGAAAATTCTCCTTGTAAACGTTCATCACTTCTCAATATACCCTCTTGTGTGAAACCAAGTCTTGTTGGTATAGCTCGGCTTTTCTTATTTTTAGTAGACATTCGTATTTCGATTCGGTTAATATCATATTCTTCATATACATATTGAATAAGTGCTTTAGTGCATCTAGTCATAATACCTTTCTTTTGAAAGTCTTCAGCTAAATAATAACCAATCGAAGTTGTTTTATTAACTAAGTCTAAATAGTGCAATCCTATGACCCCAATCAGTTCTTTATTACTCCATATTCCACAATGAAATCCATTACCATCGATAAATTGTTGCAACGCTGAATGGATAAAGTGTTTACTATCTTCCACCTTCTTTGTATGTTCGACAAAAGGTAGAAATTCTGCTAAGTAGTTACGATTGCTATCTACTAATTTAAATAACTGTTCTGCTTCTCGTTCTTCTAATATCTTTAATTTAATATCTTTATCTACTTGGTAACCAAAAATCATAACTATCCCGCCTATGTATTTAATTATTAATAAATCTCAAAGAAAAACCGCTACTAAAGTGGATATGGAAAGCCATCACCACGAGTGAACTATTCTAGTGCCGACTGAATAAACTTCTTACTGTGCGTAACTTCCGTTGTGTATTCTACAAATGGCAAGAACTCGCCTAAATAATCCCGATTCGCATCAACTAATTTGAAAAGTTGCTCCGCTTCACGTTCTTCTAATATCTTCAACGTCACATGTTCATTCACTTGATAACCAAACATCATAACTATCGCCTCCAGTTTAAATTTTCAAATTATTCGGTAAATTAAATATATAGTAACATAAATTGATTTAATTAATATTAAAGCTCATAAATTATTATGCTTCAAAAATCCTTAAAAATTAAGGCTGAGCAATTAAATTCAATCGCTCAACCTCATTATGATAATAACTATTCATTTATTAATAACCAGAACCGACTTCCTCACCATCTTCATCGTATTCAGTTACATAACCATCGTCAGTGTCAACGGTATATGATCCGGCTAAATCTCCGTCTTTGTCAGTAAATGAGAAGCCCCATTTACCATCATCTGTTTTTTCTGGTTCTTTGTATGTGTAAGTATCCGTATCTAACGTATGACCTTCGTATGATTCTACTTTATCAATGACGTTATCACGTGTCACTTCGCCTGAACTTGAATCAGAATCATCGCTATCACTATCAGACTCAGCATCCATTTTGTCATCAATATACTTATCAATCTCATCATCATCAAACGTAACTGTGACATCTGTTACGTCATCATCGTCTTCTCCAGAACTAGTCACATTAACAGAATCTGATTTGAACGTTTTACCTTCATAAGTACCTTGTGCATAAACAGTTACTTCTTCATCAGGGTCATATGGTCCAAATGTTTCAGAAGATGATTCACTTCCAATTTCTTTATCATTCGCGTATATTTTCACATTGTTTAACATATAGCCGCCATCAACGCTGACTGTGAAACGTTTTTGTTTAAATGATTCATAAGCAGTAGCATCATCACTCATGTTAATCATTAACGCACCTTTGAATTTCTTACCATCGATGTCTTTTGTTGCTTTTAAATTGTAATCACCGATTGGGAACGTACCTAACGTTTTTTCGTCATCTTCCGTAACCGTTGTCGTACGCTTTTTACCATTATATTCGTAAGTAATATCTCCACTACTACTTGGATAAATGCTCACTGATTTTTGTGGAACATTGAATGAATAATTATCAAAAAATAGGAATTTCTTGCCATCCTTTGAAATATTTAACACACTATTTCCATTAGCATCTACAGATAAATTATTATAACGATTATCTTTAATTTCTTTCGCGCTTTGTTCTACGTTACTACCGACATTATTTAAGTCGTCTTCTGTTTTGATGTAGTTTAAATATGCGCGTGCTTCTTGTTTGCTTAATTTTTGGTCATTTTGAGTTGTAACTTCTTTGGCTAATGCCTTTTCGTCATCTTTCTTGATTGCTTGTGCAATATTAGATGCTTGCTTTTCCGGAGAAAATTGATTTTTTAATACTGAAAATGCAAGAATCAAAGCAATTAGCAATACAGCTATAACTGCAATAATAATCCAAGTCTTTTTATTATCGCCTTTACGTGGTTGTTGATCATGTCTGTCGGTATAACCGTTTTGATTATGGTTATTATACCCTTGATATTGATGCTGCTCATGCTTATCTTGTCGACTTTGGTTGTGATGATCTTGCTGTGTGTTAGAGTGATTTGTTTTAGATTGCTGAACGGGTTTCCCACAATTTGTACATACCTTCACACCTTCGCGAAGAGGTTGACCGCAATTACTACAATATTTCATTAGTAAATCGAACTCCCATCAAATAGATTATTGAACTCACTGATTAAGTTTCCAAAGATTTGGTTAAATAAAGATTCACCGAAAATAGTCACAAATAAGAAGAACACAATAATGTAAATAATCACACCGTAAAAACTTGAAAAGCGAGTATGATGATTTGCACTATATTTGGCAATCATGTAAACACCTGAAACAACGATTAATAAAATGGATAGTATAAATAATGCGCCACCAAAGCTAAAAGAATTAGCGAACATTAAAATAAGTGCAATCAATAGTACTGCGACTGAAACACTATTAATAAGTACAAAATCTGACAATACTTTTTTAAATGTGATTGGCTGTCTAACTACTAAGCGCGTAATACCATATGTTGCTCCCACTATCACTGCTAGGAATAAAATGATACCTAAAACAACAGAAAAGATAATTTGGCTTTTCGGTGTTTCAAACATTCCAACTGATGAAGGAATTACAATAGCAAGCAACAGTGCTACGACTAATAAACCGACAATGATTAAAGAAAATAACAATTTAAAACTAAATGCTTGTTGGCTTTTTAGTACTTGATCAGGTGAAGCGAAAGCACTTTTAAAGAAACCTTTACTTTCTTCTGTCACTTCTTTTGCATGGTCACTAAATTGGCTTGTTTGTTGTGGTTGTTGATGGTTTGAATATGACTGATCGTATTGTGGTTGATTGTGATATGTATGTGATGCATTGTTGTGAGGTTGTTGGTGCTGATTTGATTGAGGTTGATGCATTTGATGTTGTTGTGTCGATGTAGTATGTTCAGGTACATGCTGATGATCTCGCACTTTACCATCTTCATTAGGATGTTTATCCTGTTTCGATTCGTTTGTTCTTGATAAATAATCACTTTGATTTGATGTCGTTTCGTTACCTTCACCTAATGATCCAGTTGAATCGTGTCGTCTACCATTAGCTTCAGCATTAGAGATATCTTTTTCAGCAGAATTAATAGTATGAGACTGTCTATCTATTTTATGGCCACACTCTCCACAAAATAAATCGTTAGGTTCGATAGCATTTCCACAATTTGGACATTGCATAGGAATCCCTCCAATTTTATTATTTTTTAAATCTTCAAAAAGTATATCATTTATTTTGTGTTGCTTTCTATATTATTTTAAACTTTTTATCAAAATAATTATATATTTTAAAAAGCATTATTTAGATGTGCGTATTTAATATAATAATCTAAATATTGACTTGACTAAACTGAAATAAAAAAACGATGAAGTCTAAGACTACACCGCCAATAAAATTTTAATTATTTAATTGTTTTTTCTAAAATGTGCCTGGGTTAAAACCAGCTTCCCATTTATTAAATGGCCAATATCTTAAAACAACTTTACCTACAAGTTGGTCTTTATCTACTAAACCAACTTCACCAAAACGGCTATCTACACTATTTTGTCTATTATCACCTAAAACTAAATACTTATCTTTAGGGATTTTATTTTTGCCATTTGCACCGTTCACTTGGCTTGTTTTAAATGTACCTGTCAAATACTTACCTTGTTTATGCTTCTTATTATAATCTAAATAAGGCTCTGATACCTTTTTGTCATTAACATATAATTGATCACCTTTATACTCAACTTTATCACCTGGCGTACCAATCACACGCTTAATAAAATCACGTTGTGCATCTTCATGGAAGACAACGACATCACCATTATCAATGTGGTTCAATGTTTTCGAAATCTTACTAACTATCACTTTATTTCTATCTTGGAAAGTTGGATACATCGATGAACCTGATACTGTGTATGATGTTCCAATAAACTTTAATACAATACCTACAATTAAGAGTGCGCCACCAATGGCTACAATCCATTCAATTATCTCTTTTTTCAATTAAACCCCGCCTATCATCTTTTATAAACACAACTTACTTTATCACAAATATATTGCAAAGTCGTTTCACTCATCTTTAAAAAGCGTAACGTTAATCAATTTACTTCGTTTTGAAAATTAAGCTCATCAAGAAAATCATCCTCAATGTGCTTATTGATAGCTTCATCGTAACAAACCTCTCACAAGATTACTATTCAAGTTATCACATTTAAGAATGCCTTCTTACTTACAATTTCAAAAAATAATCTAATCTTTCATATTCGTAAGAAATGGCATCGACTTTGTAAGGTTAGATAAAGGCAGTACTGACGCAACCCTTCTACAATTATAAGTGTAATAGAAACAAGGAGTGATGATATTGAAAACCTTAAGAAATATATTCATTGCAGTTGCCGTCATTGCAATTATTGTTATCGGAGGATTGTTTGGATTAAATGCTTATTCCAATCAACACCCTAACAATCGCTCAATCAATGACTGGAACAAGCTCAATCCTTTAGCCCAAACATATGAATATTACGTTAAGACTCAGAAACCATCTAAAGTGGAAGTCGTTGATAAAGAAAAAGACTTCTATATCTATCATTACAATCAAACTGGTTACACGAAAGATGGTAAATCTAAAAAAATTGAATACACAGCATCCAAAAAATTAAAACAAAATCATTACTTAGTTGTACGCGAAAAATCTCACACAATTCTGTCATACGAAGAAGTTAAAAAATCAGAAATTCCAACTAAAGCAAAAGAAAAATTATAAATCAAACAAGGAGTGCAATCGACATGCCAATTTTAAACGTCAATCATTTATCAAAAGTATATGGAAATAAGCAAAAGTATAAAGCCCTAAACGACATCAACTTTTCAGTGGATAAAGGAGAATTCGTTGCCATAATGGGACCTTCAGGTTCAGGTAAGACTACCCTCCTCAATGTCATTAGTTCCATCGATAGTATTTCTGGAGGAACTGTAGAAGTAAGTGGCAATGAAGTTAATCAACTCAAAGATAAGCAATTAGCACAATTTCGTAAGAAAGAACTTGGATTTATATTCCAAGATTATAGCGTCTTACCTACCTTAACCGTTAAAGAAAATATTATGTTGCCACTATCCGTTCAAAAAGTAAGTAAAGATGAGATGGAACAAAATTATAAAGAAGTCACTGAAGCACTCGGTATTTATGAGTTAAGCGATAAATATCCAAGCGAAATATCAGGTGGTCAGCAACAACGTACCGCTGCCGCACGTGCATTCGTTCATAAACCGTCTATCATCTTTGCCGATGAACCGACAGGAGCACTTGATTCGAAAAGCGCACAAGACTTACTTAACCGTCTAGAAGATATGAATGAGCGATTCAATAGCACGATTATCATGGTAACTCATGACCCATCTGCAGCGAGTTTTGCACGGCGTGTCATTATGTTAAAAGATGGCAATATTCATTCAGAAATCCATCAAGAAGATAAATCTAAACGTGAATTTTATGATGAAATCATTCAAGTACAGTCAGCCTTAGGTGGTGTCGCAAATGACGTTTAATCAAATTACATTCAAAAACTTAAAAAGTAATTTTAAAAATTATGCACTGTATCTTTTTTCACTCATTTTTAGTATTATTTTATACTTTAGCTTTGTCACTTTGCAGTACACACATAGTATTAATAATGGTGATTCTCCAAAAGTAATCCAAGAAGGTGCTAAAGTAGGCGCAGTTTTCCTATTTATTACAATTATTATTTTCTTAATGTATACGAACCAATTATTTATTAAACGTAGAACACGAGAATTTGCGCTATTTCAACTTATCGGACTAACACGACAAAACATTTTAAGAATGCTAGCTATTGAACAGTTCATATTCTTTGTTATTACTGGCATCATAGGTATTGTAATTGGTATTGTAGGCTCTGAAATTCTACTCAATATTTTAGTGAAGATGATGCATTTGAAAGTAGGTGTCTCAATCGGATTTGAATTTCCTGCATTGATTCAAACAATTGTGATGCTTGTACTAGCATTTATCTTGATTATGTTCCAGAACTTTCTTTTCCTAAAAAGAAAAACCATTCTGTCAATGATGAAAGATAGTACTAAATCAGAAGCTACTAAAGCTAAAATTACCGTTCCTGAACTTATTGCTGGTATTCTAGGCATTATCATGATCATCTTTGGGTATTATATTTCCACTGAGATGTTTGGTAAGTTCGAAGCTTTAACAATGGTCTTGATCACACCTTTCTTAATTCTGTTTCTAACCGTTGTGGGGGCTTATCTATTCTTTAGAAGTTCAGTATCTATTATATTTAAATCACTGAAAAAATCTAAACATGGACGCATTTCAATTACAGATGTCGTATTTACTTCATCAATTATGCATCGCATGAAGAAAAATGCGATGTCACTAACAATTATTGCTATTATTTCAGCAGTGACAGTAACTATTCTATGTTTTGGTGCAATTAGCAAAGCAAATACAGATTATATGATTCAAGTATCCTCACCTCAAGATATTAACTTTGCTAAAGCGCAATCAGCTCAAAAGTATGAAAAACTATTAAAACAAAATCATATTCAATATGACACGAAAACTTTTGAAGGTAGTAATACGAAATTATTTAAAAATGATGTCTTAAAAAGTAAAACAAACGAAGGTATGCAAAATGCTGGTATCGTTGTTATGCCAGATAAAAATATTAATGGTAACCATGCTACTATTACTAACCTACAAGGACCACTTTCTGGCATTGTAAGTGTTCATACGAATGAAGATATGACACTTCAAGGTCAACAAAAAATGACATTAAACGTGAATAAAAAGGATGACAATGAGGTAATTCCGTCGACCGTTTCTATAGGAGGTCCTGTCTTAAAAGTAAGTCCAGATAATTTCAATAAATTGAAAATGAAGGACCAACTAATGCATCATTACGGTTTTAATATCACAGATCATAAAGACCTCTCTAAAGCGGAAAAACTAGCTCAGAAAGTAAGTGCAAATGTTGAATTAAAAAATGACACGAAGAAAATGCTAGATGAAAGTAACGGTATTCTAATGTTTGTCACATCATTCTTAGGATTAGCGTTTCTCATCGCAGCGGGATGTATTATCTATATTAAACAAATGGATGAAACCGAAGATGAAATTAACAATTATCGCATATTAAGACGTATCGGCTTCACACACACGGATATGACGAAAGGTCTAGCATTAAAGATTCTATTCAACTTCGGTTTACCTTTAATCATCGCATTATTACACGCACTATTTGCTGCAATGGTATTTATGAAACTAATGGGAGAATACTCTCCAACACCGATTATCATTGTGATGATTGTTTATTCACTTGTTTACCTTATCTTTGCAGCAATCTCATTTATCCATGCAAATCGAATTGTAAAACACTCTATTTAATAATTGAAAAGAAAGGACGTTGTTTAAATGAATATTAAAGAATTAATTCGCAAATCTTACGAGGATTTATTAAGTTTGAAAGTCAATTGGTTTAACGGTCTTATGTTAGTACTTATCGTCTTCATCTTGAGTGGCATTGCGACACCATTTATTGGAGTACCAGTAGGCTTACTTGGTGGTGGTTATATTCTAAAACGTTATGAAGAAAAGACTAATAACTAATATTGAAAATCAAAGCATTTAGAACAAATATATTAAAGGGCTACATTGCAAATAGACAGTAGTTAACTGAGCTGAGAAAGTGCCTTAAATCAAGCGATTCTCAGCTCTATTCATACATACGGGGTTTGGGGCCACAACATAGAGAATTTCACAAAGAAATTCTACAAGCTAAGCAGATTAGGGTAGGATAGAATTCAAAGGAATTCTATCCTACCCCTTTTTTCATTTTATTTTAATAATTATGATTATTATATATTAATACCGTTTTTTTATTTTATATATTTTATAATTAAATTGACAGAAATATTTTATTCATCTAAGAAAGGACATCAAGTTATGCAACAAAAAAACAAAGTATCGCTTCTCTATTCGAAAGTTTTCAATAGGAACAGTCTCCATATTATTAGATGCCTTTTTATTTATGGACTTTCAAGATGTAGCTCATGCAAGTGAATTACATAATAGTACGTCAACAACGGACACGGCTTCCAATCAACAATCTTTTGAAAAGAAAGTCAATAATTCAACACATGAAGACGTACAAAATGCAGCTTCACCATCTCAATCTATTCCCCTGAAAAATTTAGAAAATACAACAAAACTCAACCCAAATTTCGATGCTGAACCATTAACGATTACAGCGACTGTTATAGTAACTGAAGGAAATGGCATCTTAAATGCCAATGTAAGTTATGCATATGATTCAGATGATGATAATAATCAGGCATTCACTAACTATTACGTAACACCCAAGCAATTAGACTTTGATGTTCATTTTACAAAATCTTTAGTTGGTCGTCCGTTGAATAATGGAGAGTTTCAATTCACTATGAAAAATGCTGACAGCGAAGTTATCGCTACTGGTACAAATAATGCGACAGGTCAAATTAATTTCAACTTTATTGAAGGTAAACGTCCAACTTATACAAATGCCGATGCCGGTAAGACCTTCACGTATACTGTTGAAGAAGTTCCTAGTAACTTACCGAATATAAATAGTGATGCTATGAAAGCAATTGTAACTGTGAATGTCACTAAAGATTTACATGTGCTTACAGCAACATCCATTGTGCCAGCAGATACTGAATTTAACAACACTGTTGAACCACCAGTACCACCAACGCCAAACAAACCACCACATAATCCGCCTAAAACACCGGGTCAACCTCCAGTTAACCCACCAGGCAACCCACCTGAAAAACCAGGTGTGCCACCGATACATCATGTGCCACCAACACCTAAACAACCAAATCAACCGAAACACCTACCAAATACTGGTAGCGACGACGCTAATATGAATAAATCATTATTAGCAACAATGTTTGCAGGTTTAGGTAGCGTATTATTAATTGGTAGAAGAAGATTACGCAATAAATAATCACTTATAATTACTAAAGGCCTATGAAGCATTGCGTTTCATAGGCCTTTAAATTGTTATGGTAAAAATTTAAATGATAGATAAATACTCAACCAGCATATGATTACAAATGCGCCTACTACAAAGATAAATGATAAGATACACGTAATGAAATTGCGTGTTTTAGTAGTCTGAACTTCATTAGGATCTTGACCATTCATAAAAGCTACGATTCGATCGTAATTATCCATGCCGTGTTTATATTTAATTTTATCTATCCTTGTAGAACTATAAAAACCTATAGAAAAAATGACATAGGTTATCGCAACACCCCACCAACTTAAATAAAATAAAAGCGGTCCTATTAAAACACATGCTAATAACGTCCAAATTAGCATCATCCACGTCCAAAAATCCATGTCTTTTTTAATTTCTTCATGTTCCATACGTTTCACGTCTCCTTTGACAAGATCATCTAATGAAACATTAAATAAGTTACACATCATTAATAAATTATGGATATCTGGATAGCTTCTTTCATTCTCCCAATTAGAAATCGTTTGTCTCGAAACATATAATTTCTCAGCTAGGTACTCTTGAGAATAATTTTCTTTTTCTCTATATTTCCGAATTTGTTGACCGATTTCCATCACCCATAACTCCTTAACCATTTAGATTAATCTTGCCTAGATTAGAAGCAAGATAGACATTAATAGTTGTATCTCACTTCAACTCCATAGAAACGTTTCTTCATATAAAAAACTACCAAATTTCTTTGTCATTCGCATCTTTTTCATTGTCAAAGTCCTTTTACATGTTGATTTATCAGTATTTATAAGACTTCTCGACGTCTAAAAAAGGAACTGCGCTATTTATTTAAACGCAGTTCCTTTTGTTAATTAAGATATTATTGATTAAAAGATTTTAAGATAACGTCTAGCATTTTTTCAATATATGCTTCATCAAGTGTTTCCGGTTTAATTAAAATATTGAAATAAATTGGTGAGAAAATCATATCTATAAATAAATCTTGATCCTCTTCTTTTATGTGATGTGCTATGATTGATTTCAATAATTTTCGATTACTTTTAAAATAACCCTTCATAAACAATTCACGTGCTTCAACTTGTTGATTACTAATTAATATTTCAATAACCGCACGCCCTAAATTCGTTTTATAAATTTCCATTATTTTAATTAAGAATTGATACAACCCCGTGTGTAGATCTTTATTTTCATTTTCAAAAATCTGTGTTCTACTCACGAACATATCTACAATAATTGAAGATTTATCTTTCCAACGTCGATATATTGTAGCTTTAGACACACCTGTGTTTTCAGAAATTTGATCGATGGTAATGTCTCTAAAATGTGTTGTAGCCAACATTCGATCTAATTCATTAAAAATTTTATGATTGATTGTCGGATCTTTCGGTCTTCCAGCCATGTTTTCCCCTTCTTAAATGCGTAATAAATTCAACCGCTTCAAAAATAATTACTGCACTTACAAACCATGCAATAAATCCAATAACAATACTAAGTAGCCATTGATTTGTAAAATATAGCATCGCCCATGTTGCTAGTATACTAATAAGTACGCCCGTCATGCCAAAAACTGCACCTCTACTTACGTGCTTAGCAATAACATCGCCATGTTGCATTCCTGTGATAAACAATGAAACCAAGAATACTGCAGGTAATGTAGCAAACACACCCCCGAGTTCTTTCCAAGGTAAAATAACAGAGATAATATAACTCAGCGTAACTGCAAGTCCCCCAACCAAGAATTTAATTAATGCTAATTTCATTACAAAAGCCTCCAATGATTAATTCATATGTCTAACAACAAATATACTTAGAGAAATTACAAGCCAACATATTAATGCAAATCCTGTTCCTCTTTTATAATCTCTTTTACTAATATAAAGAGACGTTAAAAAGACTGTTATGATGCACGATATAATTCCAATAATGGCACCAGAACTAAGATGAATTGACATTTGAACTAATTGATTGCCACGATGATCTATCGCAAGGGCTATAATTGCAGCTAAGTAGACTGCCGGCATAGTAGCGATAATGCCACCCATTTTACCACCGACCTTCTCAGCCATTATAGATGCAATCGCCACTGCAAGACCTCCAATAACAAAATGAAGAATAGCACTAGAAATGGATATTCCGAACACAATAAACCCTTCTTCTTTAATTATTAAACGATACGTTTCGTTTAATAATATTGTAAATCTATTTATTAGCTATGTAAACAGCACTTTATAATAAAAATGAATGCTATATGAACATAAAAAACACTAAAATGATTCAACTTTTAATCATCTTAGTGCTATTATTAAGTGGTATAACTTTAAAACCTATTTTTCAAGGAATAGCATTATACACACTTTTCATCTATTTTTTATAAATTTTTATTTTAATTTCGTAATAATCATCATGTTCTTTATCACGTTGTTCTACACGTATACCAGATTGTTCAATGGCTTGAATGCTTTTTCCAACTTCGTCACGGGCTTGTGTTAAATCTTTAGAGAATTGAAAAGATTGAGCCTTTACTTTTTCTGGTCCAATTTTCTGTTTAACACGTGCCTCTGTTTGTTTAACATTTAATTTTTGACTAATCACTTGTTCAATTAGCTTTTCTTGATCGTCCTCTTTAAGAGATAAGACAGCACGAGCATGACGCTCAGTAATCTTGCCTTCTCTTAAACGACTAATCACTTTAGGTGCTAATTTCAATAATCGCAATTTATTTGCGATAAAACTTTGACTTTTACCTAAACTTTTAGCTAATTCATTTTGCGTTGTGCCACCAATCTCAAGAAGCTTTTTATAAGCTTCCGCTTCTTCAACAGCAGATAAATTTTCACGTTGAATATTCTCAATTAATGCAACAACTGCTGTTTCTTCATCATTCATATGACGTATAATGACATCTGCTTGAGATTTATGCAGTGACTGTAGTGCTCTAAAACGTCGTTCACCCGCAATAATTTCGTACATATTCTCTTCAATCGGTCTTACAACGATGGGTTGTAATAAACCATGCTCATCAATAGATTCAGCAAGTTCAGTAATCTTACTTGAGTCAAACACCTGTCTTGGTTGATAACGGTTAGGTACAATACGCTCAATTTGAATGGATTCGACGCTAGAATTGCGATCTTCTTCAATGTATCCAACGATGTCATCTTTATTTTTCAATCCAAATAATTTTGAAAAAGGCTTTTTCATTATCCATTCACTCCTCTTAAAATTAATTTTAACATGTAGGTGCTATTAATTTTCTAGTAAAGGAGATTTATTAGGCGTACCAGGTTTTCTAGGATATTTTTTAGATGTTTGACGACGTTTATCTATAATAATCATTTGTCGTTCACCAGCATCTTCTGGTAAATCAAATGTATAAGAATCACTAAAGACGCCACCTAATATACTAATCCCAAATTGTGCTTCTTTTAATTCTTCTTCTCCTTTAGAAGACTTCAATGCGATGAACTGGCCACCCTTTTTAACTAAAGGAAGGCACAATTCACTTAAAACTGTAAGTCTGGCTACTGCACGTGCTGTAACTAAGTCATACGTTTCTCTGTTTACGCCTTTACCGAATGTTTCAGCGCGATCATGTACAAAGCTAACTTGTGTTAAACCAAGTTCAGCAGCTAGATGATTTAAAAATTGAATACGTTTATTTAAAGAATCTACAATGGTTACTTTCAATTCAGGGTAAACAATCTTCAATGGAATACTTGGGAAACCTGCACCTGCACCAACATCACAGATGGTTAAAGGCTGATTGAAATCATAATAAAAGCTCGGTGTAATTGAATCATAGAAATGTTTCAAATAAACTTCATGTTCATCTGTAATACTTGTGAGATTCATTTTCTCATTCCATTCTACAAGTAAACGATAATATGTTTGAAATTGTTCTTTTTGTTTATCTGACAATTCAATTCCATGTTCACTTAATTCTTTAGCTAGCCATTCTACGCCATTCATTAATTTTTCACCCTTTGCAATTTACCTTGCTCTAAATAAACAAGTAAGATTGAGATGTCTGCTGGGTTAACACCAGAGATTCGTGATGCTTGTGCAATATTCAATGGTTTAACTTCAGCTAATTTTTCACGAGCTTCAGTCGCTAAACTATCCACTTTACTATAATCTAAGTCTTCCGGAATTTTTTTCTCTTCCATGCGTTTAACTTTTTCAACTTGTTGCAATGATTTATTGATATAGCCTTCGTATTTCGTTTGAATTTCAACTTGCTCTTCAACCGCTTCAGGTAATTGATGACTTTCTTCTAGAATTTCTAAGATTGTATTATATGTCATTTCAGGACGTCGTAATAGATCAATTGCTAGAATGCCATCTTTTAGACGTGAACCACCATTTGCCTCAATGACAGATTGTGTGTGTTCATTTGGTTTAATACGAATATCAGTTAAACGTTGGATTTCATCTTGAATTTGCTGACGCTTTTCATTAAAACGCGCGTAACGTTCTTCTGAAATCATACCTAATTCATAACCTACATCAGTCAAACGCAAGTCAGCATTATCATGACGTAGTAATAATCTATATTCTGCACGAGATGTTAATAAGCGGTAAGGCTCATTCGTACCTTTTGTAACTAAGTCATCAATTAAAACACCAATATATGCATCTGAACGACTTAAGATTTTTTCTCCGGTACCAAGCACTTTACCTGCAGCATTGATTCCAGCCATAATACCTTGACCAGCCGCTTCCTCATATCCTGAAGTACCATTGATTTGTCCAGCCGTATATAAATTTTTAATCATTTTAGTTTCCAATGTTGGCCATAATTGCGTTGGCACAATCGCATCATATTCAATGGCATAACCCGCACGCATCATGTCTGCCTTTTCAAGACCAGGAATCGTTTCTAACATTTGACGTTGTACGTGTTCTGGTAAGCTTGTTGAAAGTCCTTGAACGTAAACTTCATTTGTATTACGACCTTCAGGCTCTAGGAAAAGTTGATGTCTAGGTTTATCATTAAAACGCACAAATTTATCTTCAATTGATGGACAATAACGAGGACCTGTTCCTTTAATCATACCTGAATACATAGCTGATAAATGTAGATTATCATCGATGACTTTATGTGTACGATCATTGGTATATGTTAACCAACAAGGTAATTGGTCTAGGATATATTCTGTAGTTTCAAAACTAAATGCACGACCTACATCATCACCAGGTTGAATTTCCGTCTTAGAATAGTCAATTGTTTTCGCGTTTACACGTGGAGGTGTACCCGTTTTAAAGCGCACAACTTCAAAACCTAATTCTCTTAAATTATCAGCTAGAGTGATAGATGGAAGTTGATGATTTGGACCACTTGAATATTTCATGTTACCTAAGATTATTTCACCACGTAAGAATGTACCTGTCGTAATAACAACCGCTTGAGCGCGATATTCAGTACCGATATTTGTGCGGACACCTTTTACTTCATTGTCTTCAATAATTAATTCATCCACCATACCTTGCATGATGTCTAAATTATCTTCATCTTCAATAACACGTTTCATTTCTTGTTGATATAACACTTTGTCTGCTTGAGCACGTAACGCACGTACTGCTGGTCCTTTACCAGTATTTAACATACGCATTTGGATATGTGTTTTATCAATCGCTTTAGCCATTTGTCCACCTAATGCGTCAATTTCTCGAACGACAATACCTTTCGCTGGACCACCTACTGATGGGTTACATGGCATGAATGCAATATTATCTAGATTAATTGTTAGCATTAGTGTTTTTGCGCCACGTCTTGCAGATGCCAAACCTGCTTCAATACCTGCATGTCCAGCACCAATGACGATTACATCATATTCTTGAACCACCTAATTGACCTCCTTTAAATTTCCTTTGTCCTTAATTTTATAAATAAGACTTCCTACCGTCTCAGTTTCTTTAATATTTATCATTTCTTAAACGTTACATAGCTATAAGGTATAAACTATTATTTTCCTAAGCAGAATTGACTAAATAGTTGATCAATCAATTCATCACTAGCAGATTCACCAATAATTTCACCTAATAATTCCCAAGTACGCGTTAAGTCAATTTGAACCATATCCATAGGAATACCTGATTCAGCTGCATCAATCGCATCTTGAATGGCATTTCTAGCTTGCTTTAATAAAGAGATATGTCTTGAATTAGATACATACGTCATATCTTGGTTTTGAACATCGCCACCAAAGAATAAATCTCGTATTTGTAATTCTAGTTGATCAATACCTTCTTGTTTAAGCATAGATGTTTGGATAAGTGGTGTATCACCAATCATTTCTTTTACTTCATTTATATCTAAGTTTTGTTCTAAATCAGTTTTGTTAACAATTACAATGGCTTCTTCATTTTTAATAACTTCATATAATGTACGATCTTCTTGTGTTAATGGCTCATTGTTATTTAATACAAATAAGATTAGATCTGCTTCACTTAAGGCTTTGCGTGAACGTTCGACACCAATTTTTTCAACGATATCTTCAGTGTCACGAATACCTGCAGTATCTACCAATCTTAATGGTACACCTCTAACATTGACGTATTCTTCTAAAACGTCACGAGTTGTACCTGCAACTTCAGTTACGATGGCTTTATTATCTTGAATAAGGCTATTTAACATTGACGATTTCCCTACATTTGGTTTACCAACGATAACGGTTGAAAGACCCTCTCTCATAATTTTACCTTGTGTTCCAGTCTCTAATAATAGATTAATTTCGTTTTTAATCTTTTTAGATTGCTCTAATAGGAATTCAGTTGTAGCATCTTCAACATCGTCATATTCTGGATAATCAATGTTCACTTCTACTTGCGCGAGAATTTCTAAAATGGATTGACGTTGTCGCTTAATTAAATCACTTAGTCGCCCTTCGATTTGGTTCATGGCAACTTTAGAAGCACGATCTGTTTTAGAACGAATAAAATCCATAACAGCTTCAGCTTGTGATAAATCGATACGCCCGTTCAAGAATGCACGCTTTGTATATTCCCCTGGCTCTGCCATTCTTGCACCATGCGTCATTGTAAGTTCTAATATTCGATTAATTGTTAAAATACCACCGTGACAATTAATTTCAATAATGTCCTCGCGTGTAAATGTTTTTGGTGCTCTTAGCACAGATATCATAACTTCTTCAACAACTTCATTTGTTTCAGGGTCTACGATATGACCATAATTAATCGTATGCGAATCTACGTCTTGTAACTTTTTCTTTCCTTTATATAGCTTATCTCCAATTTCAACGGCTTGTGGTCCAGATAAACGGACAATACCGATTGCTCCTTCACCCATAGGTGTTGAAATACTAGTTATCGTATCAAAATCCATGATTATCCTCGCCTCCTTATTCAAGTAAAATTTCATTATAACATTGTAATTTGTTTCTATAAAAATTGCTAATAAGTTGATTTATCGCTCATAAGGTAAGACTTCGGTTTGTCTAGCCTCAGACTAACGGGAGTCTAAAACTCCCCTACCCTTCTATTTAATCTTTTTATTAAAGACCTTTGCAATTTTTAATACATGTTCTAAGCTACCCTGGATTTCAAGTGTAGTCATATCCTTAGCTGGTTGCCTAGCAATAACGATAATATCACGTGCAATAATATCTTCTTTATGAATTTTGAAATTCTCTCTTATCGCACGTTTAATTCTATTTCGAGTCACTGCATTGCCTAATTTTTTAGATACACTAATACCTAATCGAAAATGATCTTTATTACTATTGTAGGTATAAACAACAAACTGTCTATTTGCTACCGATTTTCCTCTTTTATAAATCTTTTGAAAATCAGTATTCTTTTTTATACGGTAAGCCTTCTCCACGTTCACATCACTCGCTTATTTTATTCTTTGCCATCTTAGCTAAGGTTAGTTTTGATATAGCGTATCTCAATTTATACCTATTCAAACGAAAAAAAAGACCACTGAGAAGTCAGTGATCTTATGCTGATAAAACTTTACGGCCTTTACGACGACGACGTGCTAAAACTTTACGGCCATTTTTAGTGCTCATGCGTTTTCTGAAACCATGAACTTTACTATGTTTACGTTTATTTGGTTGATAAGTACGTTTTACCATGCAAAACACCTCCATCTACATATTTATCCAGCTCACTTGCTCTTGTAGTGATCCTGATTATTTTAATAGATAAATTATAATTTCTGATATCAGAATTCTTGTTTTAATTCAATTTTATCTAGTCATAATTCAAACAACTACTACAATATAACAAATTACTATTTATAAAGCAAGTAGCATTTGCATTAAGATGTTATTTTTTAACCACTTGTCAACAACCATTTTTAATATTTATACATTTCGCCAAACGTGCGTCTCACACACTTTATTCATTTTAAATTCATCTTTATAAACTATTTCCCAAAGCTGTTGTAGTACATAAACTAAGTTTTTTAAAATTATCCACTTATACACATACGAGATTCAATCTTCTGTGGATAATATATTAATTATTAACAGAGTTATACCAAATTTAACAACATATTCACACCTATTTGACATCTCTCTAAGTTAAAAAGTATAATTATGTGGATAAGTCGTCTAACTCATTATTTTTAAAGGATTTATTTATTGATTTTATATACGTATTTAGTGTGAATAAATCATAGCATATATAAAGTTATCCACTGAATGTTATTAACTTGTGGATAATTATTAACATGCTGTGATTATTTTTATCCACTTGTCTAAATGTCTGTGTATAAGTCCTAAATTTAAAAGAAGATGGAGTTTATTTTATGTCAGAACAAGAAATTTGGAAAAAAGTATTAGAAGTTGCTGAATCAGAAATATCTAAATCGACATTTAATACTTTTTTGAAAGATACAGAACTCAAAGAAATTCGTGATAATGTTGCAATCATCTTTGTAATTCATGAATTTTACGCAGAATGGTTAAATTCAAACTACAAAGAAGTAATCCAAACAATTATGAAAGATGTTATTGGTTATGAAGTTGAACCCAAATTTTTCACTGCTGAACAATTAGCTGAACTTGATGAGACAAGTCGTAAATCTAACACGCCAAGCGAATCTCAACGTCAAATCATTGAAGATGGTCATGAAGGCACAGATCAATTCAATACTCACAATACATTTGATACTTTCGTCATTGGACCTGGCAATAGATTTCCACATGCAGCAAGTCTTGCAGTTGCTGAAGCACCAGCACAAGCATACAACCCTCTATTTATATATGGTGGCGTTGGTCTTGGTAAGACACATCTTATGCATGCGATCGGTCATCATGTTCTTAGCAATCAACCAAATGCTAAAGTACTATATACTTCAAGTGAAAAATTCACAAATGACTTCATCAAATCAATTCGTAACAATGAACCTGAAGCCTTTAGAGAGAAGTATAGAAACATCGACGTGTTACTGATTGATGACATTCAATTTATTCAGAATAAAGAACAAACGCAAGAAGAGTTCTTCCATACATTTAATGAATTACATCAAAATAAGAAGCAAATTGTCATTTCAAGTGACCGTCCACCTAAAGAAATTGCAAAATTAGAAGACCGTTTACGTTCTCGTTTCGAATGGGGATTAATCGTTGATATTACTCCTCCTGACTATGAAACGCGTATGGCGATTCTTCAGAAAAAAATCGAAGAAGAGAATTTAGAAATTCCTGCTGAAGCTTTAAATTATATTGCTAATCAAATTCAATCAAACATCCGTGAATTAGAAGGCGCACTCACACGTTTGCTTGCCTATTCTAAACTTCAAGGCAGACCTATTACGACTGAATTAGCAGCAGAAGCGCTCAAAGATATTATTCAAGTTCCTAAATCTAAAAAAATTACGATTCAAGATATTCAAAAAGTCGTTGGACATTACTACAACGTTCGCATCGAAGATTTCAGCGCAAAAAAACGTACAAAATCAATTGCTTATCCACGTCAAATTGCGATGTATTTATCAAGAGAACTTACTGATTTTTCATTACCTAAGATTGGTGAAGAATTCGGTGGTCGAGATCATACGACAGTGATTCATGCGCACGAAAAAATCGCTAAAGATATTAAAGCCGATACAATTTTTAAACAAGAAGTTGAAGATTTGGAAAAAGAAATTCGCAATCAATAAAATAAAAGTTGAAAACTGTTATACAACAGATTATGAAATGATAAAGTGGGAAATAAAAAATAGTGACAAGTTATTATGGTATAAGAAGCATTGATTAATGATAAGCGTCATAAACATTTTATTCGTAATTGTGGATAATGTTTAAAAGTAATACACAACATCAACAGTTTATCCACATGTGTATAACTTTGGCACACAAGGATTTTCTTAACATATCCACTAATCCACAAGCCCTACTACTATTACTATGAATTTAAAACCTATATAATTATATATAAACGACTGGAAGGAGTTTAAATTAATGATGGAATTCACAATTAGAAGAGATTATTTTATTAATCAATTAAATGACACATTAAAAGCCATCTCACCAAGAACAACATTACCAATTTTAACGGGTATCAAAATCGATGCTAAAGATAACGAAGTCATTCTTACTGGTTCAGATTCTGAGATATCTATTGAAATTACAATCCCTAAACAAGTAGATGGTGAGGATATTGTCACTATTTCTGAAACAGGTTCAGTTGTACTTCCTGGTCGTTTCTTCGTAGATATTATTAAAAAACTACCAGGTAAAGATGTTAAATTATCAACAAATGAACAATTTCAAACACTGATTACTTCAGGACATTCTGAATTTAACTTAAGTGGTTTAGATCCTGATCAATATCCATTATTACCTCAAGTATCACGTGATGATGCAATCCAATTATCAGTAAAAGTATTAAAAAATATCATTGCACAAACAAATTTCGCAGTGTCCACCTCAGAAACACGCCCAGTACTTACTGGTGTTAACTGGCTTATACAAAATAATGAATTAATATGCACTGCGACCGATTCACACCGCTTGGCTGTAAGAAAGTTGAAATTAGAAGATGACTCTGAAAATAAAAATGTCATTATTCCAGGTAAAGCTTTATCAGAATTAAATAAAATTATGAGTGATAGCGATGAAGAGATTGATATTTTCTTTGCTTCAAATCAAGTTTTATTTAAAGTTGGAAATGTAAACTTTATTTCTCGCTTATTAGAAGGACATTATCCTGATACAACACGTTTATTCCCTGAGAATTACGAAATTAAATTAGGCTTAGACAACGGTGAATTCTATCACGCAATCGATCGTGCTTCTTTATTGGCACGAGAAGGTGGTAACAACGTTATTAAGTTAAGTACAGGTAATGATGTTGTAGAATTATCATCTACATCACCTGAGATTGGTACTGTAAAAGAAGAAGTTACAGCAACGGATGTAGAGGGTGGCAACTTGAAGATTTCTTTCAACTCTCGTTATATGATGGATGCGTTAAAAGCGATTGATAATGATGAAGTTGAAGTTGAATTCTTTGGTACGATGAAACCATTCATCCTTAAACCAAAAGAAGATGATTCTGTCACACAATTAATTTTACCAATTAGAACGTATTAGTTTTAAAAGCTATTAATTTGGAGTTACGACGAATTCAAAAGGAATTCCGTCCTAACTCCTTTTTTATTTAATTTAAGCTCAATCAGCCTTTAATATAGACACAAAAGTTATTCACTAGTGGGATAACTCTAAATAATATATCATCAAGCTAAAATGGCCCTTAAAATTAAAAATCAGGCTATTCTCTATACAACCTCATTTGTAATCTTCAATTTTCTTTAAAAAAGCCGCTTCAAATTGAAAATTATAACTAATTTTCCTACTAAAATTAAATATGTAAAAAGATATTGTGAAGTAAACGGTTTCACATCCCATTTTAAATGAAATTTAAACCTAAAAAAGGTATAATATATTAATGACACATAAAGAAACGGAGTGATTATTTTGGTTCAAGAAGTAGTAGTTGAAGGCGATATTACGTTAGGCCAATTTCTTAAAACGGAAGGCATTATTGAATCAGGTGGACAAGCTAAATGGTTCTTACAAGATGTTGAAGTTCTAATTAATGGCGAGCGCGAAACACGTCGTGGTAAAAAACTAGCTAACCAAGATCGAATTGATTTCCCAGATATCCCTGAAATTGATTCTGTAATCATTATTCATCAAGGTGAACAATGAAACTTAAAACACTCCAATTAGAAAATTATCGTAACTATGAAGAAGTTACGCTCGAATGTCATCCTGATGTGAATATTCTGATCGGAGAAAATGCACAAGGGAAGACGAATTTGCTTGAATCAATTTACACATTAGCTTTAGCCAAAAGTCATCGTACATCGAATGATAAGGAGCTTATACGGTTTAACTCAGAGTATGCTAAAATAGACGGTGTACTAAATTATAGACATGGAACGATGCCACTAACGATGTTTATAACTAAAAAAGGTAAACAAGTAAA
Source organism: Staphylococcus sp. HMSC14D10 (assembly GCF_001808125.1). Lineage (NCBI taxonomy): Bacteria > Bacillati > Bacillota > Bacilli > Caryophanales > Staphylococcaceae > Staphylococcus > Staphylococcus sp. HMSC14D10. The sequence continues at coordinate 33,038 of NZ_KV792259.1, forward strand.
AGTGAACCACTTAGAACAAAGTCGACTAACTCAGTATGTTGGACATCTTAACGTGGTTCTTTTTGCGCCAGAAGATTTAAATATTGTTAAAGGATCCCCTCAGATACGAAGACGCTTTATTGATATGGAATTAGGTCAGATATCTGCAGTATATTTAAATGATTTGGCTCAATACCAGCGTATTCTCAAACAGAAGAATAATTACTTAAAGCAACTGCAATTGGGCCAGAAGCAAGACACTACAATGTTAGAAGTCTTAAACCAACAATTTGCACAATATGCTTTAAATGTAACGTTGAGACGAGAGCATTTCATCAAAGAATTAGAATCATTGGCTAAACCGATTCATGCAGGTATCACGAATGAGAGAGAAACGTTGTCATTAACTTATTTACCAAGTATTAAACTCAGTGATATGAGCAAAGGTGAACAGACGTTATTGGACGAAGTGATTACGCTATTGAATGACAATATTAAGCGAGAAATGGATAGAGGCGTCTGTTTATTTGGACCACATAGAGATGATTTAGGCTTTAATGTAAATGATATGGATGCACAAACATATGGATCTCAAGGGCAACAACGTACGACTGCATTATCCATTAAATTAGCAGAAATAGAGTTAATGAATATTGAAGTTGGAGAATATCCAATCTTATTATTGGATGATGTGTTAAGCGAATTAGATGATTCTCGACAAACACATCTATTAAGCACGATTCAACATAAAGTACAAACCTTTGTAACAACAACATCTGTAGACGGCATAGATCATGAAATTATGAATAATGCTAAGCTTTATCGAATCAATCAAGGTGAAATTATAAAGTAATAGAAAGTGATGGTGAATACATTGTCAGATGTAAACAACATAGATAACTATGGTGCTGGACAGATACAGGTATTAGAAGGGTTAGAAGCCGTTCGTAAAAGACCTGGTATGTATATAGGGTCAACTTCAGAAAGAGGTTTGCACCACTTAGTATGGGAAATCGTGGATAACAGTATCGACGAGGCACTTGCTGGTTATGCAAATCAAATCGAAGTTATTATTGAAAAAGACAATTGGATTAAAGTAGCTGACAATGGTCGAGGCATTCCTGTTGATATTCAAGAAAAAATGGGTCGTCCAGCAGTTGAAGTTATCTTAACTGTACTGCATGCTGGTGGTAAATTCGGCGGTGGCGGTTATAAAGTATCTGGTGGTCTACATGGTGTAGGTTCTTCAGTTGTTAACGCATTGTCTGAAGATTTAGAGGTATACGTTCATCGTAACGATACTATCTATCATCAAGCATATAAAAAAGGTGTACCTCAATTTGATCTTAAAGAAGTAGGTAGCACTGGTAAAACAGGTACAGTCATTCGCTTTAAAGCAGATAGTGAGATATTCACTGAAACAACTGTTTATAACTATGAAACGCTACAAAAGCGTATTAGAGAGCTTGCATTCTTGAACAAAGGTATTTCAATCACTTTAAGAGATGAGCGTGAAGATGTAGAGCAACGCGAAGATACATATCACTATGAAGGCGGTATTAAATCTTACGTTGAACTATTAAACGAAAATAAAGAGCCTATTCATGAAGAACCTATTTATATTCATCAAACTAAAGATGATGTAGAAAAAGAAATTGCTATGCAATATAACAGCGGTTATGCAACAAACTTATTATCTTATGCGAATAATATTCATACTTATGAAGGTGGTACGCATGAAGATGGTTTCAAACGTGCCTTAACGCGTATATTAAATAGCTATGGAACACAAAGTAAGATTATTAAAGACGATAAAGAAAGATTGTCTGGTGAAGATACACGTGAAGGTTTAACAGCCGTCGTATCAATTAAACACGGTGATCCTCAATTCGAAGGACAAACTAAAACGAAATTAGGTAACTCTGAAGTACGTCAAATTGTTGATAGATTGTTTGCCGAGCATTTTGAACGTTTCTTATATGAACATCCAAATGTTGCACGCATCGTTGTGGAAAAAGGAATTATGGCATCACGTGCACGTGTCGCAGCAAAGAAAGCACGTGAAGTGACACGTCGTAAATCAGCTTTAGAAATTTCAAGCTTACCAGGTAAACTTGCAGACTGTTCAAGTAAGAAACCTGAAGAAAGTGAAATCTTCCTAGTAGAGGGTGACTCTGCCGGGGGGTCTACAAAAGAAGGTCGTGACTCTAAAACACAAGCTATCTTGCCATTAAGAGGTAAAATCTTAAACGTTGAAAAAGCACGTTTAGACCGTATTCTTAACAATAATGAAATACGTCAAATGATTACAGCCTTTGGTACTGGTATTGGTGGCGAGTTCGATATCTCTAAAGCACGTTATCATAAAATTGTAATCATGACAGATGCTGATGTGGATGGCGCGCATATAAGAACTTTATTACTAACGTTCTTCTATCGTTTCATGAGACCACTAATCGAAGCGGGATATGTGTATATTGCACAACCGCCATTGTATAAATTAGCACAAGGCAAACAAAAATATTATGTATTTAATGATCGTGAACTTGATAAATTGAAATCAGAATTAAGCCCTACACCTAAATGGCAAATATCACGTTATAAAGGTTTAGGAGAAATGAATGCGGATCAATTATGGGAAACGACTATGAATCCTGAAAACCGTATGATGTTACAAGTTAAATTAGAAGATGCGATTGAAGCGGACCAAACATTTGAAATGTTAATGGGTGATGTAGTTGAAAATCGTAGACAATTTATCGAAGACAATGCAGTATATGCGAACCTAGATTTCTAAGTTAACGTCTAGTATTGAAAATCTTGAAGACTGTACAGCATAATGGCTTGCAGTCTTGCTATTTTAAGTGAATTGATTATAGAAGGAGGATATCTTGATGGCTGACTTACCTCAATCAAGAATAAATGAACGAAATATAACCAGCGAGATGCGCGAATCATTCTTAGACTATGCAATGAGCGTTATCGTTTCACGTGCGTTACCTGATGTACGTGATGGTTTAAAACCTGTACACCGTCGTATCTTATATGGCTTAAATGAACAAGGTATGACTCCTGATAAACCATATAAAAAATCAGCACGTATCGTTGGGGATGTAATGGGTAAATATCACCCTCACGGAGACTCATCAATCTATGATGCCATGGTCAGAATGGCACAAACATTCAGTTATCGTTATCCACTTGTCGATGGTCAAGGTAACTTTGGTTCAATGGACGGCGATGGTGCCGCTGCCATGCGTTATACTGAAGCGAAGATGACTAAGATTACGTTAGAATTACTGCGTGATATTAACAAAGATACAATCGATTTTCTAGATAACTATGATGGTACTGAAAGAGAGCCGGAAGTCTTACCTTCTCGTTTCCCTAACTTATTAGTTAATGGTGCATCAGGTATCGCTGTAGGTATGGCAACAAATATTCCTCCTCACAATTTAACTGAAGTCATCAATGGTGTTTTACATTTAAGTAAGAATCCAGATGTAACGATTGCAGAACTTATGGAAGATATTCAAGGCCCTGATTTTCCAACAGCTGGTTTAATTCTAGGGAAAAGTGGCATCCGACGTGCTTATGAAACAGGTCGAGGATCAATTCAAATGCGTGCACGTGCGGAAATTGAAGAGCGAGGTGGCGGTCGCCAACGTATCGTAGTGACTCAAATCCCGTATCAAGTTAATAAAGCGCGTATGATTGAGAAGATTGCAGAACTTGTTCGTGAAAAGAAAATTGAAGGTATTACTGATTTACGTGATGAAACAAGTTTACGTACTGGCGTTAGAGTAGTAATCGATGTTCGTAAAGATGCAAATGCCAATGTTATTTTAAACAATTTATATAAACAGACGTCATTACAAACTTCATTTGGTGTTAATATGATTGCACTTGTTAATGGACGTCCAAAATTAATCAATTTAAAACAAGCTTTAGTTGAATATTTAGAACATCAAAAGACAGTTGTACGTCGTCGTACTGAATACAACTTGAAAAAAGCGAAAGACCGAGCACATATCTTAGAAGGTTTACGTATAGCGTTAGATCATATCGATGAGATTATTACGACAATTCGTGAATCAGAAACAGATAAAGTCGCTATGGAAACATTGCAAGAGCGTTTTAAATTATCTGAACGTCAAGCGCAAGCTATTTTAGATATGCGTTTGAGACGTTTAACTGGTTTAGAACGAGATAAAATTGAAAATGAATACAACGAATTACTCGGTTATATTTCTGAACTTGAAGAAATCTTAGCCGATGACGAAGTTTTACTTCAATTAGTTCGTGATGAGTTAACTGATATTAAAGAACGTTTTGGTGACGAACGTCGTACAGAAATTCAATTAGGTGGCTTAGATGATTTAGAAGATGAAGATTTAATTCCTGAAGAACAAATCGTCATCACATTGAGCCATAATAACTATATTAAACGTTTACCAGTTTCAACGTATCGTTCACAACACCGTGGCGGACGCGGCGTTCAAGGTATGAATACATTGGAAGAAGATTTCGTAAGTCAACTTGTAACGTTAAGTACACATGACCACGTTCTATTCTTCACGAATAAAGGCCGTGTTTATAAACTTAAAGGATACGAAGTTCCAGAATTATCTCGCCAATCTAAAGGTATTCCAGTCATTAATGCGATTGAATTAGATAATGATGAAACAATCAGTACGATGATTGCTGTTAGAAACCTTGAAGATGAAGATAGTTACTTAGTATTTGCAACTAAAAATGGTATTGTGAAACGTTCTGCTTTAAGCAATTTCTCACATATCAATAAGAACGGTAAGATTGCGATTGGATTCAAAGAAGACGATGAATTAATTGCAGTACGTCTTACAGATGGTAACCAAGATATCTTAATTGGAACATCCCATGCTTCATTAATTAGATTTGCAGAAACAAGTTTACGTCCATTAGGTCGTACTGCTGCAGGTGTAAGAGGTATCTCATTACGTGAAGATGATGTCGTTGTAGGTCTAGATGTTGCCCATCCCGATAGCGAAGATGAAGTGCTAGTCGTCACTGAAAATGGTTATGGTAAACGTACGCCAGTGAGTGAATATCGCTTATCAAATCGTGGTGGTAAAGGTATCAAGACTGCGAAGATTACTGAACGTAATGGTAATATCGTTTGTATCACAACTGTTAATGGCGAAGAAGACTTAATGATTGTTACAAATAGTGGTGTTATCATTCGTTTAGAAGTAGAAGATATTTCTCAAAATGGTCGTGCAACTCAAGGTGTTCGCTTAATGAAATTAGGCGATGATCAATTTGTATCAACAGTTGCTAAAGTTATTGATAAAACAGAAGATGAAGATGCGACTGAGGCTGCTCAAACTGAAAATGGTGAATCAAATGCAGAAAGTACAGAAAGTCCTAGTGAAGAAGTAATTGATGATGATACACCAGGTAACGCACTTCAAACTGAAGCGGACGAAGAGACTACAGTTTCATCTGATGAAGATGCAACAGATGAACGTATTGAAGTTAGACAAGACTTCATGGATCGTGTAAATGAAGACATTGAAAATGCATCTAACAATGATGAAGATGACGAAAACTAAAGAATAGAAGGTTAATCAATAATAGAAAGTTACAACAATATTGATTTCTTCAACAAATAAGACTTCCCTAATACCAGGGAAGCCTTATTTTTATAGCTTATTTAGTTTTCTAATTCTTTCATAACGTATGGAATTTCACTAATTAAACGTGAAGGTGGTACGACATACATAGATTCAGATAATTTTTCTCCAATATAACTATGTGTATAAGTTGCGCTTGTTATCGCATCTCTAAAATCATCAAATTGTCCAACAAAGCTTGTAATCATACCAGCTAACGTATCTCCCATGCCACCAGTCGCCATTGCCGGTGTACCAATGGCAAGTCTATATTCTTTGTCTTTGAAGAATATTTCAGTACCGTGTTTTTTCAGTACAACTGCAGCACCTAACTTATCTACAGCTTCTCTATTACGTTCATAAGTTTGTTCTTCAATAGGGATACCACTCAAACGTTCCCATTCCTTTTGATGTGGCGTGAAGATAACACGGCAAGTTGGGATATCAGGTTTTAATTTACTAAATATCGTTATAGCATCACCATCAACAATTAAGTTTTGATGTGGCTGAATATTTTGTAGTAAAAATGTAATTGCGTTATTACCTTTGAAATCGACACCTAAGCCTGGCCCAATTAAAATACTATCAGTGTTCTCAATCATTTTAGTTAACATTTTAGTGTCGTTAATATCGATAACCATCGCTTCTGGGCAACGAGAATGAAGTGCAGCATGATTTGTAGGATGTGTAGCTACTGTAATTAATCCACTCCCACTATAAACACATGCACGCGCAGCCAACATGATTGCTCCCCCTAAATTGGCACTCCCACCTATAAGTAAAATCTTTCCATAGTCACCTTTATGTGTCTCTTCTTTTCTTTTCGGAATATTAACTGTTGTTAATGTTTCCATGAATTAAACCCTCCCTTGAAGACGTTTCGAACGTATAATACTAAATTGTAAAAATGTGATTATTGTCAATTCTATATATAACTCAAATTTTAAGTGACGATGAGATGCGTAGCGAAAGCATCAACAACTAACTCGCCTGTTGAGTTTTAAATTTGAATGTTTGTTTATGACCTTTTTAAATACAATAGAAAATATTATACCTGTGAATGACTTTCGTCAACACTATTATGAAGATTATTTTGTAATGAATGATGGGGAGTGATTATGTTGGCTAATAGAGTGTGTTTACGAGTAGCATGAATATAATATTATTTACAATTTACTTGCTAATTATAAAGGAGTTTGCTATATTAAAAATAACTTAATAAGTTATTGTTCGTGGGACAAGTAACATAATTAATTAATTTCAGAGAGCTTGTGTTGAGTGTGAACAAGTAATTGATTGTTATGCGAATCTACCTACAATTGTGAACAACCGGTAATAACCGTTATTTTAAGGAAAGTGCAATTTGATACATATGTAGTGTTAAATTGTTAAATAGGGTGGCAACGCGTAGACCACGTCCCTTGTAAAGGGGATGTGGTCTTTTTTTATTGAAAATACGCACGTTATCCGAAATTAAATTTTTCAAAAATTGGGAAGGATGAGTATTACATGTTAGACATTAGACTATTCAGAGAACAAGCAGACACAGTTAAGAGCAAAATTGAACTACGTGGAGATGATCCTAAAGTAGTTGACGAAGTATTAGAATTAGATAATGAACGTCGTCAATTAATCGGTAAAACTGAAGAAATGAAAGCACGTCGTAACAAAGTAAGTGAAGAAATCGCTGAAAAGAAACGTAACAAAGAAAATGCAGACGAAGTTATCAAAGAAATGCGTGAACTTGGTGACGAAATCAAAGAAAACGACGCTAAACTTAACGAAGTGGATAATAAAGTTAGAGATATCTTAATTCGTATCCCTAACCTAATTGCTGAAGATGTACCACAAGGGGATTCTGATGAAGAAAACGTTGAAGTTAAAAAATGGGGTACACCTCGTGAATTTGACTTTGAACCAAAAGCACACTGGGACTTAGTAGAAGAATTAAAAATGGCAGACTTTGAACGTGCTGCAAAAATTTCAGGTGCGCGTTTCGTATACTTAACTAAAGATGGTGCATTATTAGAACGTGCATTAATGAACTACATGCTTACTAAACATACAACGCAACACGGTTATACTGAAATGATGACACCTCAATTAGTTAATGCAGATACAATGTTTGGTACTGGTCAATTACCTAAATTTGAAGAAGATTTATTCAAAGTTGAAAAAGAAGGTTTATACACAATTCCAACTGCAGAAGTTCCATTAACAAACTTCTATAGAGATGAAATCATCCAACCAGGCGTATTACCAGAAAAATTCACTGCTCAAACAGCTTGTTTCCGTAGTGAAGCAGGATCAGCTGGTAGAGATACAAGAGGTTTAATCCGTTTACACCAATTCGACAAAGTTGAAATGGTTCGTATCGAAAAACCTGAAGATTCTTGGGACGCTTTAGAAGATATGACACAAAATGCTGAAGCAATTCTTGAAGAATTAGGTTTACCATATCGTCGTGTTATCTTATGTACTGGCGACATCGGTTTCAGTGCTAGTAAAACATACGACTTAGAAGTATGGTTACCAAGTTATGACAACTATAAAGAAATTAGTTCTTGCTCAAACTGTACTGATTTCCAAGCGCGTCGTGCTAACATCCGCTTTAAACGTGATGCCGCTTCTAAACCAGAATTAGCACATACTTTAAATGGTAGTGGACTTGCTGTAGGTCGTACATTTGCAGCTATCGTTGAAAACTATCAAAATGCAGATGGTTCAATAACAATTCCAGAAGCGTTAGTACCATTCATGGGTGGTAAAACTGAAATCCGTCCAGTAAACGACTAATTCATTAGTTAGTAAGAAGTACAGATTAAAATAAATATGTTAAGGCTACATCGCAAATTCGTAGTAGCTTACTAAACTGAGAAAATGCTCTTACCGAGCTTTTCTCAGTTTTTTTCGTCCTTACATATGAGATTCTAATATATTAAATTTAGTCCATCTCCTCTTAGTATATTTCTAATAATTAATTGCATAAAATTCCACTTTTTCTTAATAAAGGGATGAAGTAAAAAGGCTAATTTAGACTACTTTTTAAGAGATAAATAAACCGTTGTCTACAAAAACAGACACATTTAAAATCCTTTAAAATCAACACTTCTAAGTAGTCGTTCAGTCTAATGTCACACAACCCTGCGTCTAATGTTGTTGCCACTCTAGCATCCGTATATTAGACTGAAAATATTAGTATATTACTTTATAAAATTAATAAGAATAAAGGAGGTTACAAAGATGCCATCACATGTGACATTTAAACAGGGCGTTAAAGAATGTATACCTACTTTATTAGGCTACGTTGGAATTGGACTATCATTTGGAATAGTGGCGGCTTCACAACACTTTAGTATCATCGAAATACTATTATTATGTTTGCTTGTGTATGCTGGTGCAGCACAATTTATTATATGTGCGCTTGTGGCTACTGGAACACCGATTTCTGCCATTGTCCTTACAACATTGATTGTCAATTCACGTTTCTTCCTACTTTCAATGACGTTAGCACCTAATTATAAAGATTATGGTATCTGGAATCGACTAGGCTTATCTTCAATTTTGACAGATGAAACCTTTGGCGTTGCAATCACGCCTCATTTAAAAGGGGAGAAGATAAACGATCGTTGGTTACATGGATTGAATCTAACTGCATATTCATTTTGGGCACTAGCAAGTATTGTTGGTGCGTTACTCGGTAAATACATATCTAATCCAGGTATGTTAGGTCTCGATTTTGCGATTACCGCGATGTTTATCTTTTTAACAATGGCACAATTTGAATCAATCACTTCATCTAAACTTAAAATTTACATAGTACTTATCGTATTTGTCATCGTGATGATGCTCAGTTTAAGCTGGTTCATGCCGTCATACGTCGCAATTTTAATTGCATCTATGTTAGCAGCAACATTAGGGGTGGTGATGGATAAATGACAACATCTTGGCACATGTTTATATTAATCGTGTTGTGTGGACTTGTAACTTTAATTATTCGAGTAGTCCCATTCTTAATGATTTCACGTATTCAACTTTCAGAAACGGTAATTAAATGGTTATCGTTTATACCAATTACATTATTTACAGCACTTATCTTAGATGGCATTATCGAGCAACAAGAGGGCGTAGCAGGATATACACTCAATATCCCATTTGTTTTAGTAACAATTCCGACTGTTTTTGTTGCACTTTTTACACGAAGTCTTACGACAACAATATTAGTGGGTATTGTTCTTATAGCAGGTTTACGTTTCTTCTTTTAGAAAAGGCAGAACCCAACAACTAACAATTGAAATTGGTTATACAATTAGATAAAATAAAAGTCTAGAACGTAAATGGTACATTGATACTATTTTATAAATACGCAGTAAATGAATAGAGTTAAAAAACTTATTAAGAGAAGTGGAGGGACACGGCCCTGAGAAACTTCAGCAACCGGCGATGCATACGCACGGTGCTACTACCAACGAGATACTCGAATGATAAGTAATGGAGACAAATCGCCTCATACTTTAATAATAGAGTATAGGCGATTTTTTATTTAAAAGGAGGTAACCATATGACCAATTACACAGTAGAAACTTTAAATTTAGGACCCTTTACAACTGAATCAGGTGAAATGATTGATAATTTACAATTACGTTATGAACATGTAGGCTATGCTGGTCAACCGCTTGTTGTAGTGTGTCACGCACTTACTGGTAATCATCTAACATATGGCACAGATGACGAGCCTGGTTGGTGGCGTGAAATTATAGACGGTGGTTATATGCCGATTTATGATTATCAATTTCTAACGTTTAATGTTATTGGTAGTCCCTTTGGTTCAAGTTCTCCTTTAACTAATCCAAATTTTCCAAAGCATTTAACTTTGAGAGATATTGTAAAAGCTATTGAATTGGGCATACGCGCACTTGGCTTCAACAAGATTAATATTTTAATTGGTGGTAGTCTAGGTGGCATGCAAGTCATGGAGCTTCTATATAATCAACAATTCGAAGTGGATAAGGCGGTTATTCTAGCAGCAACTGATAAGACGTCGTCATATAGTCGTGCTTTCAATGAAATTGCACGAGAAGCGATTCATCTTGGTGGCAAAGAAGGTCTTAGTATTGCACGACAATTAGGCTTTCTAACGTATCGTTCATCTAAAAGTTATGACCAACGCTTTTCACCAGATGAAGTGGTGAGTTATCAACGACATCAAGGTAATAAATTTAAAGAAACTTATGATTTGTCCTGTTATTTAACAATGCTAAATGTTTTAGATAGCCATAATGTTGATCGCGGACGTACGAATGTAGATGATGTTTATCAATCTCTAGATACTAAGGTCTTAACAATGGGATTTACGGATGATTTATTATATCCAGATGATCAAGTGAGGGCAGTTGGGGAGCGATTTAAATATCATCGTCATTTCTTTGTTCCGGATAATGTAGGTCATGATGGCTTTTTATTAAATTTTAATGATTGGGCACCTAACTTGTATCATTTTCTTAAAGTAACGAAATTTAAGCGGAAATAGACGAAGCGGGTAGGTCGCTATGGAAGTAAAAACACATTGTTATAGTCTTATGCTATACCTCAATCTTCACAATTTGTTTTAATTTTGCTTAGAGGTTAAAATAGAAGTTATAGTCAAAATAGTATAGGAGTGGCGAATTTGTTTTCAAAAGTACATCCTAAAGCGACAATTATAGGAACAATTGCACTTGTTATGGTTGCTTTAGTTACGTATGTATTACCAGTACTTGGATTAATTCTATGTTTATTCGCTACAATTCCAGGTATTATTTTATGGAATAAGTCTATTCCATCATTTGGAATTGGAGCTTTGATCACAGTTATTCTTACCACATTGTTGGGTAATACATTTGTATTAAGTGCCATGATTTTAGTTTTAATACTTAGCTTTATTATTGGCCAATTATTAAAAGAACGTGCCTCTAAAGAACGCATCTTATTTATAGCTACAACATATTTAAGTATATTTACTTTAGTCGCATTTATGTTATTACAAACGTTTAAAAAGATACCTAGCGCTACGACATTAATTAAGCCTTTTAAAGATACAATGCATAATGCTGTTGTAACATCAGGTGTTGAAGCAGATTATAAAACAATCTTAGAAGAAGGCTTCCGTCAAATGGCAGTTCAACTTCCAAGTTTTATTATCATTACGGTCTTTATTTTAGTCTTAATTAACTTAATTATTACATTTCCAATTCTTCGTAAATTTAAAGTAGCTACACCAATTTTTAAACCTTTATTTGCTTGGCAGCTTAACCGTTCATTACTATGGGTATATATGGTTGTTTTACTTTGTGTAATGTTCGCTACTGAACCAAGTACTTTCCAAAGTATCGTGTTAAATTTCGAAGTTGTGTTATCATTACTGATGTATATCCAAGGATTGAGTGTAATTCATTTCTTTGGTAAAGCAAAACGTATACCAAACGCTGTAACGATATTGCTGATGGTTGTGGGGACAATTATTACACCAGCAACACATATCATTGCATTACTTGGCGTACTTGATTTAGGAATTAATTTAAAACGAATGATTAAAAAATGACTTTAAAAAGTGAATAGAGGTGGAATAATGAACCGTCAATCCACTAAGAAGGCGCTACTGATACCATTTATTTTAATGGTACTCACTTCGATTGCACTTGTAGTTGTATGGTTTATCTTTAAGCCATTAGTCGCTACAATTGCAGCAGCTATTTTAGTCGTGATGATTATTATTAGCATCGTGTTAGTCAGACAAGCCTTATTGAAAATGGATAATTATGTGGATAACTTAAGTGGTCACATCTCGGCTGGAAGCAACAGAGCAATTAAACGATTACCTATTGGTATGGTCGTGCTTGATGCTGATGACCATATTGAATGGATTAACCAGTACATGTCTGAACACTTAGAAACGAATGTCATCTCAGAACCAGTCAATGAAGTTTTTCCGAATATTTTAAAGCAGCTTGAAAAAGTACAAGAAGTTGAAATCGAACATGGTCAATATCATTACCACGTTCGTCATTCAGAGGAAGAAAGTTGTTTATATTTCTTCGATATTACAGATGAAGTACAAACTAATGAGTTATATGAAGAATCAAAACCAATCATCGCAACGTTATTCTTAGATAACTACGATGAAATTACGCAAAATATGAACGATACGCAACGTTCTGAAATCAACTCAATGGTAACACGAGTGATTAGTCGTTGGGCATCAGAATACAATATTTACTTTAAACGATATAATTCTGACCAGTTCGTAGCGTATTTAAATCAAAAAATATTAGCCGAAATCGAAGAATCTAACTTTGAAATCCTTAGCCAATTACGTGAAAAGAGTGTCGGTTATCGTGCTCAACTAACACTAAGTATCGGTGTCGGAGAAGGTACAGAGAACTTAATCGATCTTGGTGAATTATCACAATCTGGTCTAGATTTAGCATTAGGTCGTGGTGGTGACCAAGTAGCTATCAAGAATATGAACGGAAACGTGCGATTCTATGGCGGTAAGACTGACCCGATGGAAAAACGTACACGTGTAAGAGCGCGTGTTATTTCTCACGCATTAAAGGATATCTTAACTGAAGGCGATAAAGTTATCATTATGGGACATAAACGTCCTGACTTAGATGCTATAGGTGCGGCAATTGGGGTTTCAAGATTCGCATTAATGAATAATTTAGAGGCCTATGTTGTCTTAAACGAGGAAGATATTGATCCAACGTTACGCCGAGTGATGGATGAAATCGATAAGAAACCTGAGTTGAAAGAACGATTTGTTACATCAGATGAAGCATGGGATATGATGACATCTAAATCTACAATTGTCGTTGTGGATACGCATAAACCAGAAATGGTATTAGATGAGAACATTCTAAATAAAGCTAATCGTAAAGTCGTGATTGACCATCATAGACGAGGAGAAAGCTTTATTTCTAACCCATTATTAGTATATATGGAACCTTATGCAAGTTCGACTGCAGAACTTGTAACAGAATTATTAGAATATCAACCAACTGAACAACGTTTAACACGTTTAGAATCTACTGTTATGTATGCAGGTATCATTGTTGATACACGTAACTTCACATTGCGTACAGGTTCTAGAACGTTTGACGCGGCAAGCTATTTACGTGCCCATGGTGCAGATACGATATTAACGCAACACTTCTTAAAAGATGACGTCGATACGTATATTAATCGTTCAGAACTTATTCGAACGGTTGAAGTTCAAGATAATGGCATTGCGATTGCACATGGTTCTAACGAAAAAATTTATCATCCTGTTACAGTTGCACAAGCTGCGGATGAGTTGTTAAGTTTAGAAGGTATAGAAGCTTCTTATGTAGTAGCTAAACGTGAAGATAATTTAATCGGTATATCAGCACGTTCATTAGGCTCTATTAATGTTCAATTAACGATGGAAGCCTTAGGTGGCGGTGGTCACTTAACTAACGCTGCAACACAATTGAAAGGATTATCAATTGAAGAAGCGATTGAACAATTACAACAAGCAATTACAGAACAAATGAGTAGGAGTGAAGACGCATGAAAGTAATTTTCACACAAGATGTTAAAGGTAAAGGTAAAAAAGGCGAAATTAAAGATGTACCAGTAGGGTATGCAAATAACTTTTTAATTAAAAATAATTATGCTGTTGAAGCAACTCCAGGTAATTTGAAACAATTGGAACAACAAAATAAACGTGCTGAAGCAGATAGACAAAAAGAAATTGATGACGCTAAAGCCTTAAAATCAAAATTAGAAGAAATTGAAGTTGAAGTGAGTGCTAAAACTGGTGAAGGAGGCAAATTATTTGGTTCTGTAAGTACTAAACAAATTGCTGAAGCACTTAAAACACAACATGATATTAAAGTTGATAAACGTAAAATGGATTTACCTCAAGGTATCCATGCATTAGGTTATACAAATGTACCTGTTAAATTAGACAAAGAAGTTGAAGGTACAATCCGTGTTCACACTGTAGAGAAGTAAGAAGCGAGTAAAGTAGTTCTTTGATTATAATCATTAGAACTACTTACTTAAGTGCTAAAGCACTTAAGTTATAAAGCACTTAAGTTCATTAAAAATTGTGTATTTGAGCGTCATTCAACTACGCTACGTGAACTAATGACTAAAAATTTTCAAATAACAATGTTGCACTATGATTTGTGAAAATTAAGATGGATTTAGAGGTGTAATGATTAATGGATAATATGTATGAGCAAAAGCAAATGCCACATAATAATGAAGCTGAACAATCTGTCTTAGGTGCAATTATTTTAGATCCACAATTGATTAATTCGACTCAGGAAGTGCTCCTTCCTGAGTCCTTTTATAGAGGTGCCCACCAACACATCTTCAGAGCAATGATGAACTTAAATGAAGATGGTGATGAAATTGATGTCGTAACGTTAATGGATCAATTAACGAAAGAAGGTACATTAAGCGAGGCTGGTGGTCCTCAGTATTTAGCGGAACTCTCAAATAATGTACCTACGACACGTAACATTCAGTATTATACAAATATCGTCGCAAACCATGCATTAAAACGTAGATTAATTCAAACTGCGGATAGTATTGCCAACGATGGTTATGATAATGAACTTGAATTAGATGCGATATTAAGTGATGCCGAGCGACGTATTCTTGAATTATCCTCTAATCGTCAAAGTGATGGATTTAAGGATATTAGAGATGTATTAGGACAAGTTTATGAAACAGCTGAAGAGCTCGACCAAAATAGTGGTCAAACTCCGGGTATTCCTACAGGTTATCGTGATTTAGATCAAATGACAGCTGGATTTAACAGAAATGACTTAATTATCTTAGCTGCCCGTCCTTCAGTAGGTAAGACTGCCTTCGCTCTTAACATTGCTCAAAAGGTAGCGACACATGAAGGTAATTATACTGTCGGCATTTTCTCACTTGAGATGGGGGCAGACCAATTAGCAACACGTATGATTTGTAGTTCAGGTAATGTGGATTCCAATCGACTACGTACAGGTACGATGACAGAAGAAGACTGGAATCGATTTACAATAGCAGTCGGTAAATTATCACGTACCAAGATCTTCATTGATGATACACCTGGTATTCGAATTACAGACTTACGTTCTAAATGCCGTCGTTTAAAACAAGAACATGGTTTAGACATGATTGTGATTGACTATTTACAGTTAATTCAAGGTAGTGGTTCACGTGCTTCTGATAACAGACAGCAAGAAGTATCTGAAATTTCACGTACTTTAAAAGCGATTGCTCGTGAATTAGAATGTCCAGTTATTGCACTAAGTCAGTTATCTCGTGGCGTGGAACAACGTCAAGATAAACGACCAATGATGAGTGATATTCGTGAATCAGGTTCTATCGAGCAAGATGCAGATATCGTTGCCTTCTTATATCGTGATGATTATTATAATCGTGGTGAAGGCGAAGATGACGATGACGGTGGAAATTTCGAACCACAATCGAATGATGAAAATGGTGAAATTGAAATCATTATCGCTAAACAACGTAATGGTCCGACTGGTACTGTGAAGTTACACTTCATGAAACAATATAATAAATTTACAGACATTGATTATGCACATGCAGAAATGTCATAAAAATATTTTACCGTACATTAAATTATATTATCAATTTAATGTACGGTTTTTACTTTGTTTTGATGATAGAATTTGAGCGTAAGTATGTGTAATGATTTTTTGGCAAATGAGTTTGAATCGTTGTATTATCAAGGTTTTAACAGTTTTGTTAAATAAATTGACGTTAGAGTGTAGAACTATTATACGCTAAAATTAATGTTCGATTTTTATTTGCATTATGAGGTTCGTATTGATAGAATACTTAATGGTTAATTGAGAAAACTTTGGAGGTGCTCACATGTCATCAATCGTAGTTGTTGGGACACAATGGGGAGACGAAGGTAAAGGTAAAATTACAGATTTCTTAGCGGAACAAGCAGATGTTATTGCACGTTTTTCAGGAGGTAATAACGCAGGTCATACGATTCAATTTGGTGGTGAAACTTATAAATTACATTTAGTGCCATCAGGTATATTTTATAAAGATAAACTTGCAGTTATAGGTAACGGTGTAGTTGTAGATCCAGTTGCATTATTAAAAGAATTAGACGGTTTAAATGAACGTGGTGTATCTACTTCAAACTTACGTATTTCTAACCGTGCGCAAGTCATTCTTCCATATCACTTAGCACAAGATGAATATGAAGAACGTCGTCGTGGTGATAATAAAATCGGTACTACTAAGAAAGGTATCGGACCAGCTTATGTGGATAAAGCGCAACGTATTGGTATCCGTATGGCTGACTTATTAGAAAAAGAAACATTTGAAAGACGTTTAAAAGAAAACATTGAAGTTAAAAATGCATACTTCAAAGGCATGTTTAATGAAACTTGCCCACGTTTCGATGAAATCTTTGATGAATACTATGCTGCAGGCCAACGTTTGAAAGAGTTTGTTACAGATACTTCTAAAATCTTAGATGATGCATTTGTAGCTGAAGAAAAAGTTTTATTTGAAGGTGCACAAGGTGTTATGTTAGATATTGACCATGGTACATATCCTTTCGTAACTTCAAGTAACCCTGTTGCAGGTAATGTAACAGTTGGTACAGGTGTAGGCCCAACTTTCGTATCTAAAGTGATTGGTGTATGTAAAGCATATACATCTCGTGTAGGCGATGGTCCATTCCCTACAGAATTATTTGATGAAGATGGACATCATATTAGAGAAGTTGGTCGTGAATACGGTACAACAACAGGACGTCCACGTCGTGTAGGTTGGTTTGACTCAGTTGTATTACGTCACTCTCGTCGTGTTAGTGGTATTACAGACTTATCTATTAACTCTATCGACGTACTTACAGGTCTTGATACAGTGAAGATTTGTACTGCTTACGAATTAGATGGAGAAGAAATTACAGAATATCCTGCTAACTTAGATCAATTACGTCGTTGTAAACCAATTTTTGAAGAGTTACCAGGATGGGAAGAAGATATCACTGGTTGCCGTACATTAGAAGAATTACCAGATAATGCACGTAAATACTTAGAACGCATCTCTGAATTATGTAATGTACGTATTTCAATCTTCTCAGTAGGTCCAGACCGTGACCAAACAAACCTATTAGAACAATTGTGGTAAAAAAGGTGCGCAAGTGAGCGTTTAGGTTTTGAGCAGAATCGAAAAGTGAGCAAAACTGTTTCTCAGGTTTTGTCGAACTTTGAGTATTTCTGCCGAAAAACCTGCTCACAGTAACCCGTCTATCATTCCAACAATATTAATAATTAGTGAGGCTGGGACAAAATAAAATGTCTCAGCCTACTTTATTATTTTGTCAGTAGATGACTGATTTGAAAATGCGCTTGAATCAAGCTTTTTTCAAACCTAGTCATCCTTGACGAGGTAACAACGAAATAAACTTTGAGAAAATTTTATTTCTGTCGCACCCCCGTTTTTTATAAAAATATAAGTGTAAAAAATCGATAAATATAGCATTTGTAACCTTAAAACCATTGTTATTACAACGTTTATCCAAAAAATTAAGGAATTATAAAAAAATATTAAAATTATGTAAAAAATGTCTTGTCTTCAAAATAAAGCCTGTGCTATAATCTATCTTGTGCTTAAGAACGGCTCCTTGGTCAAGCGGTTAAGACACCGCCCTTTCACGGCGGTAACACGGGTTCGAGTCCCGTAGGAGTCACCATTTTTTAGGTCTCGTAGTGTAGCGGTTAACACGCCTGCCTGTCACGCAGGAGATCGCGGGTTCGATTCCCGTCGAGACCGTATTGCTTATCCAAAAGGATAGGCATTTTTTTATGCCTTCATTTTACTTACTCATGTAAATCCACATTTTAAACTTTTTAGATATCCTTTTCAAAAAATCAAAAAATATACTAAAAGCTAAATATCGTAATACATTATTTAGCATTACAAAAGTATGACGTCGCAACAGAATCTTAATATTATTCTTATGTTTAAAATTGAAAGCTTGCTACTAAACCATTGAGTCGTATCATCATTCTGTAATAATGGGTTAAATGGGCGTCACTACGACTTTTGTCCCGTATTCAAAGGGTTCAACTTATTTGTAATATTAAATTAGAGTGGTAAACTTTAAACGAATATTATTCTATAATTTTAAATATGAAAATAGAATTACATGAATATTAATGGTAAATTATATAGTAGATTAATATGCGCTATAAACTTATTAAAAACGCATCAAATCACAGTTTAATCTTTACTAATTCATAAGAACGAATAATAAAATATAGAACTACAATTTGAGAAATGAGGTTTATAGATATGGCAAGAAAAGTTGTTGTTGTAGATGACGAAAAGCCAATTGCGGACATCTTAGAATTTAATTTGAAAAAAGAAGGATATGATGTTTACTGTGCCTATGATGGTAATGATGCAGTAGATTTAATCTACGAGGAAGAACCAGACATCGTATTATTAGATATCATGTTACCTGGTCGTGACGGTATGGAAGTGTGCCGTGAAGTACGTAAGAAATTCGAAATGCCGATTATTATGTTAACAGCGAAAGACTCTGAAATCGATAAAGTATTAGGTCTTGAACTTGGTGCGGATGATTATGTTACGAAACCGTTCAGCACACGTGAATTAATCGCACGTGTGAAAGCGAACTTACGTCGCCATTATTCACAACCAGCTCAAGAAGTAAGTGGTACGACAAATGAAATTACAATTAAAGATATTGTCATTTACCCAGATGCTTACTCGATTAAAAAGCGTGGGGAAGATATTGAATTAACACACAGAGAATTTGAACTCTTCCACTACCTTTCTAAACATATGGGTCAAGTCATGACACGTGAACATTTACTACAAACAGTATGGGGTTATGATTACTTCGGTGACGTGCGTACAGTAGACGTAACGATTCGTCGTTTACGTGAGAAGATTGAAGATGATCCTTCACACCCTGAATATATTGTGACACGTAGAGGCGTTGGATACTTTCTCCAACAACATGATTAGGGGCTTGCGACTATGAAGTGGCTGAAACAGTTACAATCCCTTCACACCAAGCTTGTTATTGTTTATGTGTTATTGATTATTATTGGAATGCAGATCATCGGTCTGTATTTCACTAATAGTTTAGAAAAAGAACTGACAAATAACTTCATGAAGAATATTAAACAGTATGCGACACAGCTTGAAGTTAACATTGAGCGGATATACAGAGATGATCCCTCTAACGCTCAAAAAGAAGTTCAAAGTTTATTAAATGAGTATGCCAACCGTCAAGAAATTGAAGAAATTCGTTTTATTGATAAAGATCAAATTATCATGGCTACAGCGAAGATATCATCACATAATATGATTAATCAAAAGGTTAACGATAACTCCGTTCAAAAAGCCTTATCGCTAGGTGAATCAAATAGTCACAATGTTTTAAAAGACTATGGTAGCGGTAAAGAGCGAATTTGGATTTACAACTTACCCGTAAAGAATGGCAACGAGACGATTGGTAATATTTACATAGAATCGAATATTAATGATGTATATAATCAGTTGAATAATATTAACCAAATATTCATTATCGGTACTGCGATTTCCCTCTTCATTACCGTTATACTTGGTTTCTTTATCGCGAGGACGATTACAAGGCCGATTACTGACATGCGTAATCAGACGGTAGAGATGTCTAAAGGTAATTATACGCAACGCGTTAAGATATATGGTAATGACGAAATCGGTGAATTAGCTTTAGCCTTCAACAACTTGTCTAAGCGAGTTCAAGAGGCACAAGCGAATACTGAGAGTGAGAAACGTCGTTTAGACTCAGTTATCACGCATATGAGTGACGGTATTATCGCAACAGACCGACGTGGTCGAGTGCGTATCGTCAATGATATGGCGATAAAAATGTTAGGTATGTCTAAGGAAGACTTAATCGGTTATTACATGCTAAGTGTATTGCATTTAGAAGACGAATTCTCATTGGATGAAATTCAAGAGAATAACGATAGCTTCTTATTAGATATGAATGAAGATGAAGGCATCATCGCACGTGTGAATTTCAGTACGATTGTTCAAGAAACTGGATTTGTGACAGGTTACATCGCCGTATTACATGACGTTACAGAACAACAACAAGTTGAACGTGAACGTCGTGAATTCGTTGCGAACGTATCTCACGAATTACGTACGCCTTTAACATCAATGAACAGTTACATAGAGGCACTTGAAGAAGGTGCTTGGAAAGATGATAATTTAGCACCATCTTTCTTATCGGTAACACGTGAAGAGACAGAGCGAATGATTCGTCTTGTTAATGATTTACTACAGTTATCGAAAATGGATAACGAATCTGAACAAATTACGAAGGAAATTGTCGACTTCAACATGTTCATTAATAAGATTATTAATCGTCATGAAATGGCCGCGAAAGACACGACGTTTGTACGTGAAATTCCTTCTGAAACCATCTTTACTGAAATTGATCCAGATAAGATGACACAAGTGTTTGATAACGTTATTACTAACGCGATGAAATATTCTCGTGGTGAAAAACGCGTCGAGTTCCACGTGAAACAAAACGCTTTATACAATCGTATGACGATTCGTATTAAAGACAATGGTATAGGTATCCCAATTAACAAAGTGGATAAAATCTTTGATCGTTTCTATCGTGTAGATAAAGCACGTACACGTAAAATGGGTGGTACAGGTTTAGGACTTGCCATTTCGAAAGAGATTGTAGAAGCGCATAATGGAAGAATTTGGGCGAATAGCGTTGAAGGACAAGGCACATCGATATTTATTACACTTCCATGTGAAGTTATAGACGACGGTGATTGGGATGAAGAGTAAAGAGCATATTAAATCTATTATTCTTTTCCTATTAGTTATGATGAGTGTTGTGCTTACGTTTATGGTGTGGAATTTTTCACCAGATTTAAATAATATTGATAGCACAGATAGTAAAAAGAGCAATACTAAGACGATTGGTAAGCCCATGTCTGCCAATATTGAGAATGTGATATCTCCGTATCAAATTGTAGAAGTTAAAGGCGATAAGGTTAAAGGGCTGGCACCATCTCGTGCTCAATTGTCTCAAATAACAGGTACATTGAAGAATCATGAAGTCAGTAAAGTGGAACATATTCATCGAGATTATAATTTAAATATTCCCATGTTAAATGACCACTTTACTGTGCTAGATTTTACTTATGATATGCCGCTAACGACATATTTAGGTCAAGTATTGAATTCATCAGCGAAGGTACCTAAAAACTTCAAATTTAATCGTATTATCGTAAGTCAAAATCCTAAAGAGAATTTAGAGTTGTATGCGATTAGTGAAGATCGTCATGAAGTAATGAAAGTAACATTGACTACGAAAGCTAATCATTTTATTAAAGTGATGGATCATTTGAATAAAGAAATGCAGAAATATTCAGAGGTAATCACAAATAAAGATACGATTGATAAATCAACGCATATATTTGCGCCAAATCGTCCGAAAGACATGCGTTCTTACCGTATGGTTTATGATACGATTCCAGTCGAAACGATGAATGCTATTCTATTTGACGACTCAGTGATTATTCGAAGCGGTAAGAGTGGTTCGACAACGTACAATAATAACACTGGCGTAGCGAACTATAATGATGAAAGTAAGAAATATCATTATAAAAATCTATCTGAAAATGAATCTAGCTCAAGTGATATGGATTCAACGATTCCAAGTACATTTGAATATATAAATGGACATGGTGGATTCTTCAATGATGACTTTCGTCTTTTCAATACAGATAATTCATCGGGTGAATTAACGTACCAACTTTTCCTCAATGGGCACCCAACATTCAATGATCAGCAATTAAATGATATAGAGATTACTTGGGGAGATAAAGGCATTTATGACTACAAACGTGCGCTATTGCGTTCTAGTGTACCTTTAGAAGGTAAAACGAAGTCACTTGATAGTGTTGAAAGTGTTCGTTCTTCACTCGCAAATAATCATACGATTGATTTTGAAAAGGTAACGAATATGGTCATTGGTTATAAAGAAGATGATCAACCTGATAAAGATGATATAGAAGTGCAACGTAATAGTGAGTTTGTGCCAACATGGTATGTTCAATATGACGGCGATTGGTACGCTTATGAGGATGGGAGGCTTGAATAAATGAATTGGAAACGAACGAAGACATTGTTTATTTTCGTGTTTATTCTAGTTAATATCCTACTCGTATTGATTTACGTGAATAAGGTGACGAAGTCTCAAATTAACGAATCTGAAAGTGATAATGAGGTTAAATTCCAGCAAGAAGAAATTAAAATTTCGAAGGATATTTTAAATAAAGATGTAAGTGGGACGAAGATGCAGATGATTACTGCTAAGTCTAAAGACTTCGAAAGTTATGCGAAGGGTAAGTCGTCATTAGAAGCGGAAGATTCTGGTAATACGTTAACTGGTGAGATTGATAGTACAGTTAATGTGAGTGATAGTAATTTAAGTGATTTAAAAGATTACATCGTGAGTAATGTTTACAATGGTAAGATGTATCAACTTGGTGATGTTACATCTGATACTGTGACATATGAACAGGCTTATGAAGGTTATCCGTTGATGAACAATAATAAAGCGCGTCTACGCTTTAATATCAATGATGGTAAAGCGACAAGTTATGAACAATCGGTAATGAATAATATTGAACCTGCTAAGAGTGATAATAATCCTAAGAAGCAAGTGATTACACCACGTAAAGCAGTAGAAACGTTATACTTTAATCGTTACTTGAAATCAGGCGATGAAGTGATGGACGCAAGACTGGGATATTACTCGGTTGTGAGAGAAACGAATGTGCAATTATTGCAGGCGAACTGGGAAATTAAAGTGAAGCATAAAGGTAAAGAAGACGTGAAAACTTATTATGTTGAAGCGACATCATCAAATCCGAAAGTGATTGATAATTAGGGAGCAGGGTTGTAAAGAAATTCTCAGATGAATATTTATTCATTCTGTTGTGATGCTTGCCTAGGGGGACTGGGTCGAGCCTCGGTCTCGACACTCATCCTACTCCCTCAGGCGTCACACAACGTCATTCGTAGTTCATTTTTAGAATTTCTTACATAAGTGCTAACGCACTTATGTACATTAATAATCAGGCTCTATAATAAATTGGACTGATGACTAAAA
>NZ_KV792260.1:0-16720 GCF_001808125.1 Staphylococcus sp. HMSC14D10
ACTCATCAGTCCGATTTGACGTAGAGCCGTAATTTCAAATTCTAATAGATAATAAAAGGTGCTTGAGACGATAATGAAATCTCAAGCACCTTTTTATATGATTAATTAAACTAAATATGATTTGAACATCCAATTGTGTTTATCAACAGAATTTTTCATACCGATGAACATATCTTCTGAAACATCATCGCCAGCTTCTCCAGCTACTTCTATAGATTTAACTAATTGCTCTGAAATATGAGTTAAATCATTAGAGAAGGCTTCAACCATTTGTTCAGCTGAGTAATTTTTACCAGCTTCATCAACGATAGAAATTTCAAGACTTTCTTTCAATGTACCAACTGGATTTCCACCAATTGCTAAAATACGTTCAGCTAAGTCATCTACATATTGGCTAGCTTCATTGTATAACTCTTCGAATTTCTCATGTAATGAGAAGAAATTAGGTCCTTTAACATACCAATGGAAATTGTGTAATTTAGTATATGCTACAGTCCAGTTTGCAACTTGTTGATTTAATTCTTTTACTACATCTTGTTGACTCATTATATTCTCTCCTTGTACTTCTGAATTGGTTTCTCTTTATTACAATTACTACTATATTATAATTATTATAATCTGTAAATAGTTATGCTTAACATTTTTTGCACTGATTTTTATAACTACCTTTTACTATTAACTATTAAAACTTATTTACCAGTGTTTGAAAAGTGATTAACATCAGCAACTAAAATAATATATATTTACTAACAAATCTCTCATTATCAATTATAATAATATTTTATCAATTATATGCGTTTATCATCTATGAAAAAGGATTTTTCATATTCATTTGGTTTATGCCAATGCGTCTTCCACATCCTATTTCGATTATTTGCAAATAAATTATACGCTAAATCTCTTATTTGACGTGGAATGACTTTAATTAACAATCCTAACCACTTGTAATTCGTTGTAGTCATGATAAGATTAGCAATCGCATTGGATTTAAACTCTAAATGTTGACCACGTTGTAAAATCACGCTGTTTTTATTTAATGCTTCTGGATGTTGTTCAAATAAGTGTTGCCCTGCTTCCCCTTTTAAAGTTGCGAATTCATAACTCTTAGGAAGTCCATTCTGTATTAACCAGATGCAATAGTTATAACAATAAACACAATTACCATCGTAATAAATAATAGGCATTTCTTTCACCTTCTTCTAAGTCTTATTATTAATATTCCATTCTATGCCTTACATTAAACACTAAAAATGTCCAAAGCATAGCATTCCTTTAACTATGAATGATTTAAATTTGATATAAAATGTTAAAGTCATAATAATAAAATTAAAAACCTGAGACATAGTAAAACGTCTCAGGTTTAGTTATCTTAAGTTATTCATGATTTACTTTTACAATTCTTGTATACTTAAGAAATTGATTTGAATATTTGCTTTTTATATCTTCTAGACGGTCGTAAGTTACACCAATAATATGCCAGTTCGGATTAAAATGATAGAATGAATCTTTTTCTCTTGACCATTTTACCATTTGTCCCTCTTTATTATATCTAGGTAATGTTACTTCATATCCTTCTAACACATTGATGTAAGTTTGGAAAATGTCAGGATCAATTCTATTAAAATTATCGATGACTAAATAACTTTTATCATTTTTAGGCATTAATTGAGTGATAAAACCTTCGCGATAGTATAGGGCACCAGTTTCATTTGGTAAATATTTACCATATAACATGTCCTCTGTAAAATCAGGATGTCCACTAGTTATTACAGGATTTGCATTTGTCTTTTGTAATAAATTATTTGCCGCTTTCAATCCTTCTTCACGTTGTTCCACAACCAACAATATAAAAGGTTGTATTGACTCATCATGACTTGCTGAATCAATTTCAGTTTTTTTAATTGTTTCAAAAGGTGTTTTCACACTATCATTATTACTCATTTCAATAATAGCATCGTATTGAGTTTGACTCATGCTTGCGATGGCTTGTTTCGCATTTTCTTGTAAAAAATAAAGATTTTTTAACTTAGGATGTTTATTTAATGTACCTAATGTCACTGGAGTAATATGCTTATCATAATATATTTCAATGGCAGTACTATTTGTTCTACCAGGAATAGGTGGTTTCTCATGAATATGTCGAGAAACTTCTCCAATACCTACCACTGATTGATCTTCATATTTATTATAGAAGATAAGATTATCTCCTATTTCTAACTGATTGTAAAAATGATATCCATTACGTTTAATGCCATTATACGTATGAGTATAAATAGTATAATACTCTCCTAATTCAAATGACTCAGTTTCAGAAAGGAAGAAATAACGTGGAAGTTTCACTTCACCTTTACCTAGTGAAACAATTAAATCATACTCTTCTTTAGTTAATTGATTGATTAAAGTTTCACGCATATTATTCATGCGAAAATCAAGCGTTTCACTTCGTTTTAAATAATCAGTTGTAAGTGGTTTTAATAGTTCATTAAATTTAAATTCAACTCTAATTTTATTTTGAGCACCTGTTTGAACACTAATAATTTCTCCAATACCAAGTAATCCAGTATCTGTTTGGACTTGATAAAATATAACTTGATCCCCTGTCTTAGCCTTTTTGAAGGCTCTAAAACCTTGAGTAGGGTTGAATTGAGCTCCAGATTCAAATAATGTTGTTTGACCTACTAACGGTTCATTGTGATTCCATCTAGTATAGCCACAGTTAAGCCAAAAGTAATTTACTTCTTCTTCCATTGTGGGTCTCCTTTAAATTAATTCTCGAAAGTTATTATGTATTTTAATTGATTTCATTGTATTTTAATTAAATGCTATGTTTATTAAGTTATGCTATAAATCTTAACATATCGTCGTTATTTATGTTTAATTTTTTTAGTGTTTTATCTCATTTTAATAAGTTGCTATAAAGGGGAACATTCAGAATCCATTATAAATAATTCTAAATATTCCCCTATGCATTAATTTAATGAGGTGCTAGTAAACTACCTAATAATGGCATTAGATTGATCATGATGCCACCAAGTTTTAGTAATCCACTTAAATCTTTGTCTTTAATGGTAATAGTTGCGCTTATAATACCTAATATAGCAACAACTCTAGGAATAACAAGTGAAGGATATTGTGGCATATTAAAAAAGACACCTGCCCCTGCTATCACACCACATACTAAAGAGATATATAAAAACTGTTTCAATATTCACACTCCTCTTTAATACAATGAATCATTTATAACACGAACAATAAAAATCAAATATAACTAATGATTAGCGTAAAGTCTCCTTCAAAGATACTATCTAAGTCTTCTGAAGTCAGCACAAAATTGGAACCTTTTTGAATCTTGAAGATTTCTCCATCAATAATAATTTGTCCATCACCATTTAAAACTGAAACAAGGCAAAATTCTCTAGGTTTCATATAATTTAATGTCCCACTAACTTCCCATTTAACCATTGTAAAGAAATCATTAGACACAATGTGACTGCATTTATGATTTTCAATAATTTCATTTTCGGGAACGATACTAGGTAGTTCTTGAGAATATTGAATAACATCTAATGCTTTATCAACATCTAATGAAGAACTATTTTCACGTTGTCTATTATAATCATATAATCTATATGTAATATCTGAAGATTGCATTGTTTCATACACAGTTATACCTGAACCGATTGAATGTATAGTACCAGCAGGAATAAAATAAAATTCCCCAGGTTGTACTTTAACTCTTTTTAAAGATTCCAAGAAATTATCTTGGCTAATCTGATCTTCCAGTTCTTCTTTAGAGTTAACCGTAGTACCAATTAAAACTTCAGCATCTTCTTCTGCATCAATAATATACCAACATTCTGATTTGCCATATTGCCCATTTTCAAATTCATAAGCATAAGAATCATCTGGGTGAACATGAATCGATAGCGGCTCATTCGCATCAACTATTTTGCACAATAACGGAAAATCTTTGCTTGGAAAATCACCGAACAATTCTCTATGTTGCGTCCAAACTTGGTCTAATGTTTGTCCAGCATAAGGCCCGTTAAGGATCATACTCTTTCCATTTGGGTGTGCAGAAATCCCCCAACATTCTCCTGTGGATTCACTAGGTATATCATAATTGAATTGAGTTAATTTATTACCGCCCCAAATTTTCTCGAAAAAAATAGGCTTTAAAAATAATGGCATAGTTGCACCTCCTAAAACCATTTAAGGCTATATTCTCTATTTCTAAAGTAAATGATAATATCTGATTTATATGTATAAAACTTAAAAATTAATTATGTAAAAGTGAAATTATATTCAAAATAATTATTCAACATCACTTGTGTTACCATTCGTTTCTTTATTATATCAACTTTATCTCTATTTTAATAGAAATTATTTAAATGATAAAACACATAAAGAAGTGGGACAGAATTCAATTAGAATTCATTATCCCACCACAACTGAAATAATTACTATTAGTTAAAGTTTAATGAAAGCATTTTTTAATTCAATGATTATCTTTAAACAACTCATTTATTCAAATGAAGACAATGCTTCGACTATTGATTGATTACCTGTAATAACTTGGAATTCTTTATTTATGAATTTATTCTCAGATAAAGCAACTTCTTTTAACACAGATGCCACATCTTCTCTAGGTATAGAACCTCTTCCATCAAAGTATAAATCAGTCTCTATTTTAGAAGTTCCTTCTTTATCTTCTAACGCACCTGGGTGAACAATCGTATAATTTAATCCAGAATTTTTTAAGTGTTCATCAGCATAGTGCTTAGCAATTGTATATGGTTTTAAATCACCGCTTGAATCAAAAGCTTCACGACGAGCATCATACGTTGACACCATAATATAATGTTTAATATTGGCTTGTTTACTAGCTTCAATTGTCTTAATCGCACCATCTAAATCTACAATAATAGTTTTGTCAGCACCTGTACTGCCTCCAGAACCCACAGTAAATAAAACTTTATCATAACCGTTAAATGTTTCAGTTAAGTCTTCAATACTATCTTTTTCTACATCAACTAAAGTTGCTTCAATATTATCTTGCTTTAATGTTTCGATCTGTTCGTTTTTACGTACTCCAGCTGTAAAATCTACCTGATCTTCTTTTAGTTGCTTTACTAATTTAGAACCTACTCCACCGTTAGCACCTATAACTAATAAACTCATTCAAATCGTCCTCCTTAATATTTCTACTTCCATCAATTTACCACTTAAATAAAAATTAAAACGTAAGTCATTTTTGACATAGTCAATCATGTATATTAAATTAATATATGAACATATATTCATATATTAAGGGGGGTGATTTATTTGAATGTATCTTTAAGCAGTTGGAACGAAGATGCTACCTTAATACAGACTACGGAAATTTTTAAAGCACTAAGTGATACAAATAGATTAAGAATTCTATTATTGTTAGAGCAAGAGGAATCTAGTGTTGGTCATATTACACATACGCTAAACTTGAGCCAGTCTAATGTTTCTCATCAACTTAAAATCCTTAAACAAGCTAGACTTGTTAAGTCCTTAAGACAAGGTCAATCAAAAATCTATTCGATTGATGATCAACATGTTTCAATCCTATTGAAACAAGCCATTCATCATACGAAACATCTAAGAGGTGAAGTTTCAAATGACTAGTCATTCTCATACACATTCACACAACCATTCACATGTACACACTAATAATAAAAAAATTTTAGCCATTTCCTTTATTATTATTGGACTTTTCATGGTGATAGAAATTGTAGGTGGCTTTATTGCTAATAGTTTAGCATTATTATCTGACGGACTACATATGTTCAGCGACACAGTTTCTCTAGGTGTTGCCCTTATTGCATTTATTTATGCTGAAAAGAATGCCACATCTAGTAAAACTTTTGGTTATAAACGTTTTGAAGTTTTAGCTGCATTGTTTAATGGCGTCACTTTATTTGTTATTAGTATAGTTATTATCGTTGAAGCAATTAAAAGATTTTTTGCACCACCTGAAGTTCAATCAACAGAAATGTTTATTATTAGTTTAGTAGGCTTAATAGTTAATATCGTAGTAGCACTTATAATGTTTAAAGGCGGAGATACCAATCACAATTTAAATATGCGTGGTGCGTTTATTCACGTACTAGGAGATTTATTAGGATCTGTTGGTGCAATTATTGCCTCAATACTCATATGGACATTTAATTTTACAATTGCAGACCCTATTGCGAGTATAGTGGTTTCACTGCTAATTTTAAAGAGTGCATACGGAATTACGAAATCATCTATTAATATTTTAATGGAAGGAACGCCCTCTGACATAGATTTAGAACAAGTCATCTATACAATAATGGGTCATGAGGAAATACAAAATGTTCATGATTATCATGTTTGGACTATTTCTAATGATATGAATGCTTTAAGTTGTCATGCAGTAGTAGATAAATCACTTACGATAGAGGCCTGTGAACAATTACTTAAACAAATAGAACATGAATTAGCACATCTTAATATACAACATATGACGATTCAATTAGAAACACCAAAACATCAACATAACGAATCAATTTTATGTTCTGGAGTTATGCACCAACACTCACATTAGTATAACTTATTAAAAATTAATCAGGTGTTAGACGTTGAATTCGAGTTAAATTCTGTCTAACCCCTGATTTTTAAAACTTATAGAAAATGTTCAAAAATGAGTTGCTTCGCTGGCACTTGTTTTTCATCAAATCCTTGTAAATATTCTTCATTATCATAAGGTAGCTTAATTCTTTCGATTGAAAACTCATTATCATTAATAGTTACAATACCGTAGACGGCATTGGCTCCATTGTTTAAACCTATTGCGCCAGGATTAAAATAAATTGTTTTATTATCATCATATAAATGCATTTGATGGTTATGGCCAAATGCAATTAAATCAGCATCTTTATCTTTAAATAATTCAATAATATTTTCTTTACTATTTTCAGTAATTGGACTAAACGGCTGTCCTTCTATGCCAGTCTCCAATTTTTGATTCTCAATTTCATAATGAATGAATAGTAATTTTTTTCCACAAATAGTTTTTTCGATATATCTAGGTAACAAATTAAGTTGGTCATAGTAATCTTCATCCATATGGCTCTCTATCCATTGATGATGCTCATAAAATTTATCCTTCAAATCTTCAGGATAAGGCGTGTTATTTACTAATGACATAACCGCTTCATCATGATTACCAGCTATAATTTCCATATCATCACGATCAAATATTGTATCGAGTACTTTATTTGTTTCATGACCAATTCCGATATTGTCCCCGAGATTGTAAATTTTATCGATGTCTTCTCTATTATCAATATCATCTAAGACAGTTTGTAATGCATCGAAATTACCATGCACATCTGTAATAATCGCGAATTTCATGATGATATCTCCTTTCAAAATTTAATCATTAGCATATTTTAACACTTAATCTTCAAATATGTTAGATATTATTTTAAAAAAAGTATAAATTTTGATATTGTATTTATATTAAAGTAAAGGAGTGCTTATATTTGTTCAAATATCATAATTTGGCATTAAAAAATGCTAAACCGCAAATTCTTAAGACGATTTTGTTTAGTATCGTTAGTTTCATTGTAGTATTTGCGGTTTTTGCTGTTGCTAGAACTTTCTTTATGCAATATTTCATGCAAATGCAGCTAGCAGCGCAATTACAACAATCATCGGGTCCATATTTAATCATTATGATCCTGGCTTTATTATTGGGATTATTATTCTTTATATTTGCAGGTTATCAATTACTAGCAGGTGCAATTAATGTTATTGCAAAAGCAATTTCAAGTGAAAATGTTCATTTCAATGACTTATTTGTTGCATTCAAAAAAGGTAAATATGGTAAGAGTTTAATTTTATCATTAATCTCAATTGGCTTATTTATAGTGATGTACTTAATTATAATGGCATTAAATTATTTATTTAATTTAGCATTAACACCTTTATTTACATCATTACAGTCAGCTGTAAGTTCATCTGATAATGCAATTGCCATTTTACTAACAATTCAAATTATTATTTTAATTATTATTGGATTAATCACATCAATCGTATCATGGTTCTTTTTCATTTTAATGATTAATTATACTGTTTCATTAGTAAGAGAATCTAACTATAGTGCCATGTCTCACTTTAAAGTTGGCTTTAAAGGTATTAGAAATGGCCATAAAACTTGGTTTAAATTCTTTATAGCTGTTCTTTTATTAAATTTAATTATTATTATCATTACTCAACCACTTGGTACAATTCTTTCTGTAACAACTGGAAACATGTCTCAAAAAGTTGCTACAGTCATTCTGTATGTAGCACAAGTAATTATTGTTATATTACGTTTAATCCTTTATTTTGTTCTTATAATGGGTGCAGTTCAGTACTTCTTAAAACGTGGTGAAAAATTAAATAAAACTACTAACGAGAAGAAGAAAAAACACAAAAATAAAGATAAAAGCGTAACTAATAAAAATGACACATTGAGTAATCAACAAAAAATTGACAATACTCATCAATCTTCTAAAAACAATGTTGAAGAACATTCAAATAATGTTACAAACAATGTTAAACAAAAATCTGAGAACGCCAAAGATGAAGCGAGTCATAATTTCAATAAAGATAAATAATACAAATAAGGTGGAACCCAATTAAATAAGGGTTCCACCTTTTATGTTCCACAATTTTATTTTAGGAATTTGCTTTCTAAGAATAATGCAGCGCCATCTTCTTCATTAGTGAATTGTGTCACTTCATTAGTAATTTCCTGTATTTCTTGTCGTGCATTTTTCATTGCGACGCTATAACCACCAAATGCAAACATAGCTCTATCATTATCACTATCCCCTATTACAAGCGTGTCTTCTTGTTTAATATTAAAGTGTTCTATCATTTCTTTAATACCCGTTCCTTTATCGGTATGATATGCCATAGTTTCAGCGTTAAATCTTGATGAATTAGAAACACTAATGTTTAAAAGCACTTGATTTTGAATAAGTTCATCTCTAAAAGTTGTTATTTTTTCTAAGTTTGGCGTAAATAAATAAATTTTAGCATAGTCATCTTCTGGTATATCCTCTTTCCAATCAATCTTACCAGACATTGCATCTAATCTTGATTTCCATTCACTTTCGCTTACATGATTTGGAGGCGTATCACCTTTAATCATCTCTTGCATCCATGCTTTATCTTCATTTAGCGCAATTCTTGATCCATTAAATGGGAAAACTTCATAATATATTTCTTGCTGTTGTGCTAAAGATACGATTCGTTTAACACTTTCACTCGATAAACTATGCATGAAAAGATTATCACCGTTTACTTCTCCACTTGTACCATTAGAACTGATGATTCCATCAACTTCAAATTGAGGAGGTACAAGTTGATCAATCTCTGTATATGATCGACCAGTTGCTAAAAATACCTTATATCCCTTTTCTCGTAATTCATCAATAATTGATTTTGTTTTAATTGAAGCTTTATTATTCTCATGTAAAATTGTTCCATCCATATCTAGAAAAATCGCTTTGATATTATTCAATGTCATGTAGCCTTCTCCTTTACGTGTCTTTTTTAAAATTGTGGCATTATTTGATGAAATGTGCAACGAGATTACCCTATCATGTGTAAAGAAAATCGATTTTTATAATTCACAACTTCTACATTTCTATTGAAAAGAGATGACATCGTCTTATTAGTTAAAACATCATCAATCTTTCCTTGTGCAAAATTCATGCCTTTACTTAAAATAAAAATTTTATCAAATATTGATATGATTTCTTCAATGAAGTGTGTCACATAAATGATAGTAATTTCAGGTCGCTCATGTGATAAAGTTTCTAATACTTCCAATAGTGTTTCACGCGCTAAATAATCTAAGCCCGAAGCTGGCTCATCTAAAATTAATAATTCTGGATTACTTATAAGCGCACGTGCAATCATAACCCTTTGTTGTTGTCCAGTTGATAAATAACCGAGGTATTCATTCTCAAATTCTGCCATACCGACTAATTTTAATAGTTTCTGCGCTTCTAACAATTGTTGATGATTGAATGTTTTGTATAGGCCAATAGATTTAAAATAGCCACTTAATACCACATCTATCACATGCTCTCCATCTTGAAATTGATTAGTGAGCTTGTTTGAAATGAAACCTATATGTTGTCTCACATTATCTGCTGAATATCCAACCATTCCAGGTGTCATACCAAAAAGAACTATGTTGCCACTTGTAATTGAATCATAGGCGTTTAGAATATTTAATAAAGTTGTTTTTCCAGCACCATTTAAACCATATAATATCCATTTATCCCCTTTTTTAATATTCCAATCAATACCGTTTAATATATGCTTACCTCTTCTATATCGATGTACATTATTCATTGAAATTAGCATAGTATCACCTCACAATACGATAATTGTAAGATAATTCAGACATTTTTTCAAAATAACAAACTGTATATTTTATAAGTTAGTATTTCAAATAAAGAAGGAGCAAGATCAAATTCTTAATGAATTTAACATCTTGCTCCCAATAGGGTAACTATATTAGAGAAGAGCATACGATTAACGCTTTCACATTTAAGTTAGCCACTTCAAATTCAATGTTGTCTAACATTATTAAATTTTATCCCGACTCAAAATTTATACGAATTATTCAACTGTAACTGATTTAGCTAAGTTACGAGGTTTATCTACGTCTAATCCTCTGTGTAGTGCTGCATAGTAAGCAATTAATTGTAATGTAACTACAGATACAAGCGGAGTTAATAACTCATGTACATGTGGAATTACATAAGTATCTCCCTCTTTTTCTAAACCTTCCATAGAGATAATACATGGTTTTGCACCACGTGCTACTACCTCTTTGACATTACCACGAATTGATAAGTTAACCTTTTCTTGTGTAGATAATGCGATTACAGGTGTGCCGTCTTCAATTAATGCAATTGTACCATGTTTAAGTTCTCCACCAGCGAATCCTTCAGCTTGAATATATGAAATTTCTTTTAGTTTTAATGAGCCTTCAAGACTTACATTATAGTCCATTGTACGTCCGATGAAGAATGCATTACGCGTTGTTTCTAAGAAATCCTTAGCAATTTGTTCCATTACTGGAGTATCATCTACAATTGTTTCAATTGCAGTTGTTACTTTAGCTAATTCTCTCAATAAATCAATATCATTATCTCGACCATGTGCTTTAGCTACAACTTGAGATAAGATTGATAAAACAGCAATTTGAGCTGTATATGCTTTTGTTGAAGCAACTGCAATTTCAGGACCAGCATGTAATAACAATGTATGATCTGCTTCACGTGATAATGTTGAACCAGCCACATTTGTAACTGTTAATGATTTGTAACCTAATTTGTTAGTTTCAACTAACA
Source organism: Staphylococcus sp. HMSC14D10 (assembly GCF_001808125.1). Classification (NCBI taxonomy): domain Bacteria; kingdom Bacillati; phylum Bacillota; class Bacilli; order Caryophanales; family Staphylococcaceae; genus Staphylococcus; species Staphylococcus sp. HMSC14D10. The sequence continues at coordinate 11,418 of NZ_KV792260.1, forward strand.
CTGCACGGCTATCAGCAGTTTCACCTGATTGAGAAATATAAATGAATAATGGTTTTTCAGATAATAGTGGCATGTTATAAACAAATTCAGAAGCTACATGTACTTCAGTAGGTACACCAGCCCATTTTTCTAAGTATTCTTTACCAACTAGACCTGCATGATAACTTGTTCCTGCTGCGATGATATATATACGATCTGCAGCTGCAACATCCTTAACAATTTCAGGGTCAATTTTTAGGTCACCATTTTCATCTTCATACTCTTGAATAATACGACGCATAACTGCTGGTTGTTCATTAATTTCTTTAAGCATGTAGTGATCATAGATACCTTTTTCAGCATCTGAAGCATCGATTTGAGCAGTATAAGTGTCTCGATCTTGTACATTTCCATCAAGGTCTTTAATAGTTACACTGTCTTTTTTTACAATAACAATTTCATGGTCATGAATTTCTTTGTATTCATTCGTTACTTTAATCATAGCTAATGCGTCTGATGCAATGACATTGAAGCCTTCTCCAACACCAACTAATAAAGGTGATTTGTTTTTAGCTACATAGATTGTATCGCTATCTTGATTATCAAGTAAGCCTAATGCATATGAACCGTGTAATAGAGAAACTACTTTAGAGAAAGCTTCTTCAGTTTCTAAACCTTTATTCGAGAAGTGTTCAACTAATTGAACAATAACTTCTGTATCTGTCTCAGATTGGAATGTTACATCTGATAAATATTCACTTTTTAATTCTTCATAATTTTCAATTACACCATTATGAACTAATGTAAAACGTTCATTATTAGATTGGTGAGGATGTGAATTCACTGTACTTGGTACACCGTGTGTAGCCCAACGTGTGTGACCGATACCAACGTGACCATCAGTGTCATTGTTGTCAGCAACTTTTCTTAATTCTGCAATACGACCTTTTTCTTTAAAAACAGTTGTACCATTATCGTTTGCAACTGCAATACCAGCTGAGTCATACCCTCTATATTCTAATTTTTCTAATCCTGATAATAATAATTCTTTTGCATTATCATATCCAATATATCCTACAATTCCGCACATAAATTTTTCCTCCGTTAAATATAGCTTGAAAATTTTATCTGTTATATAAAATTTAAAAAGGTAACGTGTTTTTAAACATTAGTAATTTTATTAAAAATTCTATTTATTATTAATGTTTTATCTTTATTGTATTTACCCATTAAAGCCATATTATATTTCTAAGATTTTATAAATTTTAGGCATTCTTATTATTTTTGTGCATTTAGTTACCTAAATGTTTTAAATAATAAGCTAACGAATGAGCCTCATCCGGAATAGCATCCGCCGATATTTTCGATGACTATTCTCCTCGTCTGCAAAGTAATAAATTGCCCTACAAAAGCTCTCATATTTAACTTTTGATTATAGGTACACTTATATTTTGCCCTGGCGCTTTATAATTAATTTTGAACTTTCCTCCTTCCAATATTATTTATTTTACACTTTTCAGATAAATGAATGCAAACAATTTCCGACCTTTTTAGTAAAAATTTAAAATAAATATCTTTTGTAATCTTCTAAAATACATAATAATTGTTTCTAATTATTAAATTATTACCAAACAATATCGCAACCAATCAAATGAAAGCGTTTCAACAAAAACCGTTAATTAAACATTTAAAAAACCTCCAAAGCTACACATTAAATGTAAACTTTGAAGGAAAACGAAAATTGTTTTATTAAATTGGTTACTCTAAGCCCATTTTAGATTGAACTTCATCAGCAATTCGTTGTGCAAAACGTTGCGCATCTTCGTCAGTTGAAGCCTCGACCATTACACGAATTAACGGTTCTGTACCTGATGGTCTAACTAAAATTCTACCTTCACCATTCATTTCAGTTTCTACTTCATCCATCACTTTTTTAACATCTACATTTTCTTCTACATGATGCTTATCTGTAACTTTAATATTGATTAGAGATTGCGGATATTTTTTCATTTGAGCAGCTAACTCACTTAAAGGTTTACCACTCATTTTAATAACAGCAGCTAATTGAACACCAGTTAATAAACCATCTCCTGTAGTATTGTAATCCATCATAACAATATGTCCTGATTGCTCACCACCAAGGTTGTAGTTACCTTTTCTCATTTCTTCTACTACGTATCTATCTCCAACTTTTGTTTTATTAGATTTGATACCTTCGTTTTCTAAAGCTTTATAGAAACCTAAATTACTCATAACAGTAGAAACAATCATATCGTTCTTTAATTCTTGGTTTTTATGCATTTCTTGACCAATAACAAACATGATTTGGTCACCATCAATAATATTACCTTTTTCATCAACAGCAATTAATCGATCACCATCGCCATCAAATGCTAAACCAAAGTCGCTTTCAGTTTCAAGAACCTTTTCAGCTAATAATTCAGGATGAGTTGATCCACAATTATCATTAATATTATAACCATCTGGGCTGCAGCCAATTGTTTCAGTATCAGCTTCTAAATCTCCAAATAAGAAAGGTGCTAGTGCTGATGTAGAACCATTTGCACCATCAAGTGTGATTTTTAATCCTTCTAAATTAACATCAATAGTTGATTTTAAGTAGCTTAAATATTTCTGAGCACCTTCGAAGTAATCAGAAAAATGTACAATATCTGTTCCAACTGGTCTTGGTAAATCAGGATTTTCTTGATCCAATAATGTTTCAATCTCTTCCTCTTGAGCATCAGATAATTTAAAACCATCTGCACCGAAGAACTTAATTCCATTATCAGCCACTGGATTGTGCGAAGCTGAAATCATTACACCTAATTCAGCTCCCATTTCTCTAGTAAGATAAGCTACTCCAGGTGTAGATATAACACCTAATCTCATAACTTCAGCCCCAATTGAAGCTAATCCTGCAATCAAAGCAGATTCAAGCATTTCACCTGACACACGTGTATCTCTACCAACTAAAACTTTTGGTCTGTCAGCACCTTCATTATGTGCTAATACATAACCACCATAACGACCCAACTTAAATGCTAATTCAGGTGTTAACTCTTTATTGGCTATTCCTCTTACTCCATCAGTACCAAAATATTTTCCCATCATTAATACTCCTTTTTAATTTGTTATTTTAAGCTAATATGTGCTGTTATTTCATCTGGATCAGATTTCTTTACTTTATCTGGTAAATTTAATTGAACATTCTGATCTGTAGATTCAGTTATACTCTTAAGATCAACATTTGCCTCTATCTCATTAATATCTTGTAAATCATCTCTATTACCATAAATCTCTATCTCATTCTTATCAAGTGTTATATCATCCAAGCTAGCACCATCAGGTAAACTGCCTTTTTTATTAATTTTAACTTTAACCTTTTTGCTGTATTCTTGGAGTTTAACATTTAATTTGACTTCATTAGGCTGTATATTAACATTTAATTTATTTAATGATTTATCAAAAGCAGTAACATCTGCTACATCAGAAGTATCTTGCCTTAATTTGTTAGCTTCTTTATAAGTAGCTTTTAAATATGCGATTTTCTTAAGTTGTTCTCGTCCTCCAGTTACTTTGACAGAATTAGGCTCAACAGAACTGTCTTTCACTTTATAGTTTGGGTCTATATCATCTTTCCCTATATCTGCTTGAACATGCATCGTTTTAATTTCTTTATTTTCCAAAGTAACATAAGCTTGCTTAGGTTTAACATTGTAATTAATATCATTACTTAAGCCTTTAACGATATAGTCTTCTTTGTATTTTCCGGCTTTAGCGTTGGATAAATCCACTGCAACTTTGATATCATCGGCGTTTTCGATTTTTAATAATTTAGATTGTGGACCTGAAACAGTTACATTAACAGTCTCAGGAGCTTTAGTTACATGTAATTCTTTGGAATTATAAATTATCTCAACAGGTACATCTTCAATTGTTTTAGATGAATTTTGTGATAAATTATCATTACTAAAAATATTTCCAAATACATTATTAACTGATAAATAGAAAAAGATTGCCAATAGTAAAGCAATAAATCTGAGACCCCATTTACTCTCTAGCATCTTATTTCACACCTTTCTTTTGAAAGCGTGTGCCAAACCAATGTTCGGCTAATAATTCTTCAAATACCTCAGTTGAGATATCTCTACGTAATTTACCATCAAAAGTTACAGATATTGAACCTGTTTCCTCTGAAACAACAATTGTAAATGCGTCTGAAACTTCAGAGATACCCACTGCAGCTCTATGTCTAGTTCCTAGACTTTTAGAAATTTTAGCACTATCTGATAAAGGCAAGTAACTAGCTGCACTAGCAATCTTAGAATTTTGAACAATCATTGCACCATCATGTAGCGGCGTATTTGGTATAAATACATTAATTAATAATTCTTGAGATATTTCAGAATTCATCGCTATACCCGTTTCAATATAATCTTGTAATCCCGTTTCTTTTTCAAAAACAATCAAAGCACCAATACGTCTTTTAGCCATATATTGAACAGCTTTCGATACTGCTTCAATTAACTTTTCTTCATCATGACTGTATGTATTATTATAACGTTTAAATAAGCTTCCACGACCTAACTGCTCCAATGCTCTTCTTATTTCGGGTTGGAAAATAACAATAAGCGCAAGAACACCCCATTGAATTACAATATCAAAAAGTTTAGATGTAGCAGTTAAATTTAGAATTTTACTCACTTGTTGACCAATTACAATAAAAAGAATACCTTTAAGTAATTGAATTGCTTTGGTTCCTTTAAATACAGTAATGAGAAGATAAAGGACATACCATACTATAAGTAAATCCAGCACACTCGTTACAATTTTTAATGTACTAAGATTATCAAAAAAGTTGGAAAAATCCATAGCATCTCCTCCGAATATATTTTCCATAGTCATAATTATACCAATGATAATTACAACTGTCATATGAACAAATAGATTGTATTAAAAAAAGTAGATTATTCAATTAATCAGCAATTGATTAATGATTTATTACCAATATAATCAATCTTCAAATAGATAAACTCTATAATAGTTTTATTTAATTTTATAAAAAAAGCACTCCTGATTAGGAGTGCTAATAAGTGAGCCATAGAGGATTCGAACCTCTGACCCTCTGATTAAAAGTCAGATGCTCTACCAACTGAGCTAATGGCTCTAATGGCTGGGCTAGCTGGATTCGAACCAGCGCGTGACGGAGTCAAAGTCCGTTGCCTTACCGCTTGGCTATAGCCCATTAATAAAATTAAGGGCGGTTGAAGGGAATCGAACCCTCGAGTGTCGGAACCACAATCCGATGCGTTAACCACTTC
>NZ_KV792260.1:16740-17243 GCF_001808125.1 Staphylococcus sp. HMSC14D10
TTTTAGTCATCAGTCCAATTTATTATAGAGCCAATTAAAAAACAAAAAAAGTGGAAACGTTGCTAAAACAACATTTCCACATTAAGAATTATACCGGCGGTCGGGGTCGAACCGACACTCCAATACAGGAACGGGATTTTGAGTCCCGCGCGTCTGCCAATTCCGCCACGCCGGCTCAATTTTTGATAAATAAAAAACTTCCATTTGGAAGCAAAAACATGGAGCGGAAGATAGGATTTGCACCTATATCTCGTTCCGGGAAGGAACGTATTCTAAAAGTTGAAATACTCCCGCATTATTAAGAATTATGGAGCGGAAGATAGGACTTGCACCTATACCTCATTCCGGGAAGGAATGTGTTCTAAAATTGAACTACTCCCGCATCGTGCATGGAGGCGGCAACCGGATTTGAACCGGTGATAAAGGTTTTGCAGACCTCTGCCTTACCACTTGGCTATGCCGCCAATAACTGGGCTAGCTGGATTCGAACCAGCGCGTGACGG
>NZ_KV792260.1:17263-17679 GCF_001808125.1 Staphylococcus sp. HMSC14D10
ATCCGATGCGTTAACCACTTCGCCACAACCGCCATGGCAGGGACAGTAGGAATCGAACCCACATCAAAGGTTTTGGAGACCTCTATTCTACCGTTGAACTATGTCCCTAAATTAAGATGGTGGAGGGGGGCAGATTCGAACTGCCGAACCCGAAGGAGCGGATTTACAGTCCGCCGCGTTTAGCCACTTCGCTACCCCTCCATGAGATGGTGCCGGCCAGAGGACTTGAACCCCCAACCTACTGATTACAAGTCAGTTGCTCTACCAATTGAGCTAGGCCGGCAATATATTGTTTTGATAAAATGGTGGAGAATGACGGGTTCGAACCGCCGACCCTCTGCTTGTAAGGCAGATGCTCTCCCAACTGAGCTAATTCTCCAATAATGGTGACTCCTACGGGACTCGAACCCGTGTTA
>NZ_KV792261.1:0-1310 GCF_001808125.1 Staphylococcus sp. HMSC14D10
AACAAAAGAAGCGCCATCAAGTGAAGAAAACACAAAAGATGTAACAACAAAAGAAGCGCCATCAAGTGAAGTGAAGACAGAAGAAATAACAAATACTGTTTCTTCAGATGAAAATTTAAATCTTCAAGGTTCTGAGAAAAGTGAAGATAATAAGATTGAAGCTTTGAACTCAAACTATGATTTAAATAGTTCATTATCTTCGGAAGAATTAAACTTGAATAGTGCACCGGCGTTTATGTCCTTATATAGCATGCCAGCAAGCGATTCTACTAATGAGACATCTACTATTAATTTGCCAGCTACTACAGTAAAAGGAAGAAACAACTATGATTCTTATGGCAATGTAGATATTCAAGAAAACCCTACAGATTTAGATGCTAAAAATTTAACTAGATTTAACTATACTCAACCCACTGGGACATTTGGAGTAGGGGCTGTACAATTTAAAAATCAAATCACATTTGATAATGATTTCGACTTTAATATTAGAGTAGCTAATAATCGTCAAAGCAATACTACTGGTGCCGATGGTTGGGGCTTTATTTTTAGTAAGAATGATGCAAATACTTACTTAAAAGATGGTGGCATTTTACGCGAAAAAGGTATGGCCGATGCAGCTGGTTTCAGAATTGATACAGGTTATTCCAATAAAGATCCATTAGATAAAACTCAAAAGCAAGCAGGCCAAGGATACAGAGGATATGCTACTTTTGTGAAAAATGATGCCCAAGGCAATACATCTAAAGTAGGTTCGGGTAATCCTGGAGGTAGTGCCACTGATCCAAAATCTGACTTTATTTACTACGCTGATAATACAACAAACGACTTCGACGGTAAATTCCATGGTCAAAAATTAAATAATGTAAATTTAAAATATAATGCGTCAAATGAAACATTTACAGCAACTTATGCTGGTAAAACATGGACAGCAACTCTATCAGATTTAGGGTTAAATAAAGATGATAGCTATAACTTTTTAGTAACTTCAAGTCAACATGGAAATGGTGACGCTGGAACATACGCAAGTGGTGTAATGAGAACAGACTTAGAGGGCGCAACATTAACTTATACGCCTAAAGCTCAAGAAGGTACACCAGAAACGACAACAGAAAAGATTCCGTATGAAACAAAACGTGAATTTGATCCAAAATTAGCGCCTGGTACAGAAGAAGTCGTACAAAAAGGTGAAAATGGAGAAAAAACAACAACAACACCTATTTATGTCAATCCAACTACTGGTGAAAAAGTAGGAGAAGGAACACCGACAACTAAAGTAACAAAAGATCCAGTGGATGAAATCGTACATTATG
>NZ_KV792262.1:0-41311 GCF_001808125.1 Staphylococcus sp. HMSC14D10
ATTCAGTTTTCAATGTTCATTTTTATTACCACAAAAATTAATTATACTCGTCATTAACTTTAAAGTCAATAACTTTTTTATTAATTTTTGAAGTGTTTTAATGTTCGTTGATTTGTTTCGCTCAACAAATATATACTATACAGGCTTTCAGTCGTTTTAACAATGGTAAAAATTACACTAACAATAATTAAAAATCTATATAAAACCTTAATAAACGAACTAAATATATATTTAAATAAATTATTGTTCGTATTTAAAAAAGAAATTGGAATGTAATACCCTATATTCAACACTTTATTCACTCAAATAACAAACTTTAAAAAATTTACGATTTTTTAAGATAAATTAAAAAATCGCTATTACAAATCGAAATATAACTTTAATAGCTATATTTACTGACAATTTGTAAATAGCGATCCTATTTTACATTTCTGTTCTTCCAGCTATTGCTTTAGATAAAGTAACTTCATCTGCATATTCTAAATCTCCACCTACTGAAAGTCCTTGAGCTAATCTAGTTACTTTAATTCCAATAGGTTTCACTAATCTAGATATATACATTGCTGTTGATTCACCTTCTAAATTAGGATTCATTGCCAATATTAATTCTTTAACCTCTTCATCTTTTAATCTATCTATTAAAGTTGGGATATTAATATCTTCAGGCCCAATGCCATCCATCGGGGAGATAGATCCATGCAATACATGATAGAGACCTTTGTATTCTCTCATCTTCTCCATTGCAATAACATCTTTATCATCTTCGACCACACATATAACTGAACGGTCACGTTGCTTATCTTCGCAAATATAGCAAGGGTCGTTTTCAGTTATATGTCCACATACACTACAATAGGTAAGCTCACGTTTAACATCTACCAATGCTTTAGCAAATTGGACTACATCGTCTTCTTTCATATCTAAAGTATGAAATGACAGACGTTGAGCCGTCTTGGGACCAATGCCTGGCAGTTTCATGAAACTATCTATTAATTTAGATATCGGTTCTGGATAATGCATCTATAATTACATTCCCGGAATGTTTAAGCCTTGTGTATGCTTACCTAAACGTTCTTGAGTTAATTCGTCAGCTTTGTTCATCGCTTCATTTGTTGCTGCTAAAACTAAATCCTGTAGCATTTCAATATCATCTGGATCTACTGCTTCTTCTTTAATTTCAACATCTACAACTTCTTTATGACCAGTAACTGTAACTGCTACCATGCCACCACCAGCTGTACCTACAATGCGTTCTTCTTTTAATTTTTCTTGTTCTTGAGCCATTTTCTTTTGCATTTTTTGCATTTGTTTCATCATTTGTTGCATATTTCCGCCACCGCGCATAATATCATTTCCTCCTTGAATGTATCGACATTATCTTTTAATTTATATTTTATTATACATACGTTTATATTTATTGTCATGTATCTCTGTTTCATGACCCATTTCGACAATTCACTAACTAAAGTAAGTTCATTCTATTCATAAAATAAATTCTATTCTTCGTCTATTAAATGAACTGTTTCTTCTCCAAATAAATCACGTGCTTTCTGTGCTACATCAGTGTCTTGTTGCTCTTCTCTATCATCAGATGGCGTTTGATGTTCTTCTTTATCATACTGTTTTCTATTATTAATATATTCTGTTCGCACTCTCATCCATTGATCTGAAGGGACCCCAACTACTTCAACATTCTTATTGATGATATTTCTTACTACATTTTCAATGCTAGTTCTTTTCTCATCATCTCTATTCACAATTTCACAGTGAATTTCTTCATCAAATTGAATTAATACTCGTTTTTCACTAGCAGCTACAGGAATTGAGTTTTGTAATAAACTTACTAATGATTTTTTATCATTCTTTTTCGCATAATCTACTACTTCTAGCCAATGTTTCTTCAATAATTGAATATCTTCTTTATTTGCTTCATCTAATACCTTAGCAATATTTGTCATTGAAAATGTGCCTTTATTCTGACGTTTACCACGTGTGTTTGCTTGTGATGATTGTTGTTTAGAACTTGCTTGAGCAATACCTTGTGCTTTAAGTGTTTTCAGTTCATTTTCTAATTGTTCCATACGTTGCAATAACACTTCGTTATTAGGTTGTGATGCAACTTGAGTCGTTGCTACATTAGTAACGGTATCAGGTTGTGATTTCACCATTTCAGCAATTTTCACTAATAGTACTTCAAAGTGAACATTTTGATTCACACTAAATCGTATTGAAACTAATGTATCATTAATAATATCAATCATATGATAGAGCATGTCTAAATCAAAATTCATTAACGCATCAAATTCAGCGTGATTATTTACAGTTTTATTCATAATTGTATCACGAACAAAATAAATCATGTCATTTATAAGACGGTTAACTTCTTTTCCTTCAGAAATAAATTGATGATAGCGTGTAAATGCATTTTTAACATTACCATCAACGACATCTTTAAATAATTCATTTAAAGCCGCTTCATCTACACTACCTGTTACGTCTAATGCGTCTTGTAGCGTAAGGTGCTCATCACCAAATGCGATAGCTTGGTCCATGATACTTAATGCATCTCGCATTCCACCTTCAGATGCTTTCGCAATAAACTCAAGTGCTTCATTATCATAATCTAACTGTTGTTCTTCAGCGACAAAGCGTAAACGATCAGTAATTTGTTCAGTACCAATCGCTTTAAAGTCAAAACGTTGTGCACGTGAAATAATTGTAGGCGGGATTTTGTGTGGTTCAGTTGTAGCAAGGATAAATATGGCATGTGCTGGTGGTTCTTCAAGCGTCTTTAATAGCGCATTAAAAGCCCCAGTTGTTAGCATATGTACCTCGTCAATAATATACACTTTATATTTCGACTCACTAGGTGCATACTTCACTTTATCTCTAATATTTCGAATCTCATCTACACCATTATTACTCGCAGCATCAATTTCGATAACATCACCATTCGTACCTTGTGTAATGCCTTTACATATCGCACATTCATTACATGGTTCACCGTCTTGAGGATTTAAACAGTTTATCGCTTTAGCAAATACTTTAGCAATACTAGTTTTACCAGTCCCACGAGGCCCACTAAAGATATAGGCATGAGACTGTTTACCTTTGGAAATGGCGTTACGTAACGTCTTAGTTACATGTTCTTGACCCACAACATCTTGGAAACTTTGGGGTCTAAACATTCGATACAAAGCTTGATAATTCACATCCGCACCTCCGTTAACAATTACTCTACATTATATCACGCATTATCATCTAAGTTTCAATGAATTTATTAAGTCATATCAGCATCTTGAACAATGCCATGGGGGTATTCATCCAGTTGATCCCATAAGAATTTCACACGCAAAGCGGATGGATTGGTTTCTTTTGAAAAAATATTATGTTTGTCCGCCGGTTCATAACCTACTTCTTCGAAATATGCCGGGCAACATCCCACAACAATAGTCGTATAATGTTGAGATTTAGCACGTTCTTCAACAGCTTGAACTAAAGCTTTACCTAATCCCTCATTACGATATGGTTTATCTACTATAAGAGAAGCTAATTCCAAAGCTTTGTACCGTTGATCATCCGCCTTTAGGTTAATTTCACTGAGCATGATGTGCCCTATAATATCGCCAGCTTCATTTTTTGCAATCACTTCAAGTTCATAATTATAGTTTAATGCTCTGCGTAATCTTGAAATGAGTTCTCTTTGCTTTTGACCAACACCTTGACCTTTGTCATCGTAACTTGATTCAATCTTATTTAATGTTTCAATATAATCCATTTCAGTTAATGTACTTAAGAACAGTCGCATAATGACACCCCTTTGATTAGTCCGAGCGGTCCCCATTTTATATTCGAACAAACCACTTTCCCATTTTATACTCATTCATACATATTCTATACAAAAAACGAGCCTGGGACAAAATCAATGTCTCAGGCTACAATTATATATTGGCAGTAGTTGACTGAATTAAAACTACACTTATAACAAGCATTTTTAATTTTAGTCAATCTTGCCAGGGCAGGACAATGAATTCATAAAAATTCCTGTCCTACTCCTCACTTAAATTTATATTTAAAATTTTATTTGTCTCGGTTAGTTTAAAATATTAAAAAACCGTACACCTTCGAATCGAGTGTGTATCACAAACGTTACCGAAGTCGACAGCTAAATCTCGGCTACCCTACGGCACATATGAGGATCCACTTAATGCTGCTTCCGTCAGGACCTGACATGATTCATGGGTTCATATTGCATAGGACCGAAATCTTCAAACACTACGTGCTTCGGGCAGACTTCACAAAAACACACCCTCAACAAAGGAATTAAGTCTCGCATAAAGCGGATTTCGAGTACAGGGAACCGCTACCTCCCCACCTAGCACGGTAAGTTTTATAATACTATAAACTTTCTTCAGATTGCAAGCGTAAAGTTTCAATTAGTAATTCAATGAATCGAAACCAGTACAATTTCATCTTATAATTTGTGTCGTCTTGAAAATTCTTGGAATTTAAACTCTGTCGCTAAATGCTTCGACACATTGTATTGGAATGGCATCGTATTATTTAAATAAACGACACTTCTCACTGTTGCGGTATATGGCGGTTGTATTTTCCCAAAAACATCATATTCTCTTTCAGTAAAAGGCTCAAAGGTAATCGACTTACTTGAATAACTGATATCTAATCCTAATTGCGTTTCTAAGTAATGATATATAGAATCTTTTGCCACTGAATTCGAAATATCGGATACTATTGAAGTTAAAAAGTAATCTTCATCCAAAATTTTGACCTTTTGATTGACATTTCTCGTGCGTACTACATGGATTAGTACATCATCATTACTAATATTCAATTGCTTTTTAACATGAGGAACTGAGTTTGCTTTAACCAATTCGTTAATGAGCACTTCCGTTTCATGCTTGAGACCAAGTTCCTCTTGCACTTCTTTGAAGCTAATCAATTCTGAGAACGGAAACTCCGTGATACCTTGATCTATTACAATGGACCCCTTACCCCTAATTTTTTGAATCATGCCATCATTTGCTAATAAATCTAATGCTTTTCTAACAGTCTCACGTGACGCTCCGTACAGCGTTAATAATTCATGTTCTGAAGGTAGTTGTTGTCCGTATGTATATTCGCCCTCATGTATTCGTTGTTTAAGTTGTTCATATATTGTTATGAATTTTTGTGTTGCGATTTGTTTCTCCATTACATCAACCTATTTACTTTTTATTGAACATTAATCACTACTGCACCAAATGGAGATATTTCACCATTTTCTATTGTACCGCTTTTAATTATCGTCGTCCCCTCACTATTAAGGTCTTCAGGTAATTTTATTGTTTCTTTTGAAAAGTTAGCAACGACTAGCCACGTTTGGTTGTCATAATTTCGACGATAAATGAATAACTGTGGATGTTCCATATACATCGGCTCGATATCACCATACGTGATGATATCGTGTTCATGACGTAATTTGATAAGTTCGCGATACGTGTGTAGTACAGAGGTAGTATCTTCGATTGCCGCTTCTACATTAATGTGTTCTGTATTGTTAGGAATATCAATCCATGGCGTACCTGAAGTGAAACCTGCTTGTTTCTCCGATGTCCATTGAATAGGTGTTCTAGAATTGTCACGTGATTTTTGACCTAAAATTGTTAGAACTTCACTTTCATCAATACCTTGTTGCACTAGATTATCGTAAGCATTACGCGACTCGACATCGCGATATTGCTGAATAGAATCAAAGTGTGGATCTGTCATGCCAATTTCTTCACCTTGATAGATATAAGGTGTTCCTTGCAACATGTGTAATGCGATTGCCAACATTTTAGCACTTGCTTGACGATTCTCTTCTGTAGAATCATCGCCAAAACGAGAAACAACGCGTGGCTGATCATGATTACACCAGAAAATCGCATTCCATCCTCCACCTTCAAATATTCCAATTTGCCAATCCATCAAAATTTCTTTTAATTTTAAAAAGTCTAATTTAGCGTTCGACCACTTTTCTCCATCGACATAATCTACTTTTAAATGATGGAAATTAAAGACACTACTTAACTCTTGTCGATCTGGTCTTGTATAATTGATACAGTTATCAATTGTTGTAGAGGACATTTCTCCTACCGTCATCATATCTTTATCACCAAACGTATGACGATTAAGTTCATGGAGATATTCATGTACACGTGGACCGTCAGTATAAAATTCTTTACCAATTTGTGGTGAATCTTTAAATTCACCTTTTGAAATAAGATTAATTACATCAAAGCGGAAACCATCTACACCAAATTGAATCCAATGATTAACAACCTCATATAAAGATTGTCTAACCTTTTCATTATCCCAATTTAAATCTGCTTGTGTAACATCAAATAAATGTAAATAATATTCATCCGTCTTCTCATCATATTGCCAAGCATTTCCACCAAACTTAGATTCCCAATTAGTTGGAGGGCCATCTTGAGAAGGCTTGAAGTAATAATAATCACGATAAGGGTTATCTTTAGAACTAATCGCTTCTTTAAACCATTGGTGTTCTGTAGATGTATGATTAATAACTATATCTAACATGACTTTTAAATCACGCTTATGCGCTTCGCTTATTAAAGTTTCAAGATCTTCCAATGTACCAAAGCGTTCATTTATTTTTAAATAATTACTAATATCGTACCCATTATCATTCATTGGGGATTCATAAACAGGAGTTAGCCAAATATAATCGACGCCTAAATATTGAATATAGTCCAACTTCTCAATAATGCCATTTATATCACCCTCACCATTACCTGTAGTGTCGTTAAATGATTTAGGATAAATTTGATAAACTACCGATTGCTTCCAATCTTTATGTGCCATAGATAGTCACCTTCCATTTAATTATAGTTTTATATGCATTAAAGACGCTCAAACACTTAACAAGTGAAATTTGAACGTCTTCATTTGTATTAATTATTTCGCTACAGCTTCGTCTGGCGTTGCCACCATTTTTTTAGCTTTAATTGTTGTAAATCTTGCAAAGATGATTGTCAAAATAGCTGGTATCACCATGGCAAGTAATGTGACTGGTATATAAATGAACCAAAATTCACTGTGGATTGATATGAATGCTGGAACACCACCTACACCAACACTGCCTAACACCTTATTAGCGCCAATAATGGCACCTAAAACGCTTGATGTACAAATAGCAGCGAAGAAAGGTACTTTTAACGGTAAGTTTACACCAAACATTGCAGGCTCTGTAACACCTAAAAATGATGATACACCTGAAGTTAATGCTAAACCTTCTTCTTTTACCATTTTACGTCGTTTATAAATAAACCATGCTCCAAAAGCAGCCGAACCTTGGCAAATATTAGAAATCGCAACGATAGGCCATAAATATGTACCACCTAGTTTACTACCCATTAATTGGAAATCTACTGCTAAGAACATATGGTGTAATCCTGTAATAACAAGTGGTGCATAGAAGAAACCATAAAGTGCACCGCCTAACCAACCAGCGTGCTCAAAGACAAATTGTACTGCTCCAGTTATACCTGTACCTACTGCAAGTGCAATCGGACCAATAATAATAAATGCTAAGAAACCTGTTACGAGTAGCGCTACTGGTCCAACAACCAACATTTTAATAGAATCATGAACAACTTTATTTAATGTTTTTTCAATGAGTGATAAGACATAGGCCGCAATTAAAACAGGCAACACTTGACCTTGATAATTTAATTGCTTAATTTCTAAACCAAAAAGATTCCATGTCGGAATATGTCCTTTAGCAATATCGTATTGTGAGACTAATTGTGGATGCATCAAAATAAGCCCTAGTACCAATCCCAAAATAGGACTGCCACCAAACACTTTCATACTACTCCAACCAATTAAAGCTGGTAAGAAGATAAATGCTGTACTTGCAATTACGTTAATAATATTTGATATATCACCTAACTGCGGAAACTGTTCCACAAGTGGTTTAGGACCAAATAAGTCTTTCATGGTAAGTAAATTATTAATCCCCATTAAAAGACCCGCTGTAACTAATGCCGGTAAAATCGGTATAAAAATATCTCCCAATAATTTTATAAGTCGTTGTAACGGATTACCTTTCTTCGATGCAGCAGCTTTTGCATCATCTTTTGACGATTCTTCTACACCCGTTTCTTGAATAAATTGCTTATATACTTCGTCTACAGTACCAGGCCCAATAACAATTTGGTATTGGTTATCCGCTTTAAATTGGCCTTTGACAAGTGCGTTGTCGTCTAGTGCATCTTTGTCGACTTTATTGTCATCTTTTAAAACTAAACGCAATCGAGTAACACAATGTGTTGCAGTGTCAATATTTTCTTTCCCACCAATTGCTTTAACGATGTCCTGCACGTCTTTTCTTTTTACAGCCACACCCTTCACTCCCTTGTTTATAATAACTCAAGTATAACTTGTCTAGACAGGTTATGTAAAGGTTTTCATTATTGTGTGCTAATTTGTGCATTAAATTTATCACTGACTTCGGAGACAATAAAAAAGACAAGTACTCAATATGTTATAAATTGAGTACTTGTCTTTTTTATATTTATTAGTCTTGGATTTTAATTATAATGGCGGAGGAAGAGGGATTCGAACCCCCGCGGCCCGTTAAGGCCCTGTCGGTTTTCAAGACCGATCCCTTCAGCCGGACTTGGGTATTCCTCCAATGAACACAATAAATATCATATACCACGGTTCATCGGAAGTCAATTACTTTTAAGTTTAAAGTGTAAAAATATCCATTTTATTTTCATTACTATCTTATTTTTAAAGTAACTTACACGAATACCTTTTGTTTCAAGAATTTATCGACAGATTGAGCAACAGCACGTCCTTCTTTAATCGCCCAAACTACAAGACTTTGACCTCTTCTCGCATCCCCAGCGGCAAATATTTTTTCTTTATTAGTGCGATAATCTTTATCGTTGGCGATGATTTTATTTTGTTGTGTAGCAATATCAAAAGATTTGGGTACTGTAGGTTCGGTACCTTCGAAGCCTATCGATAAAAGAACAAGATCTGCTGGCCAATGTCTTTCAGTTCCATCTACGACAACCATTCCTTCTGGTGTTTCCTCTAAGATTTGTGTATATACACCACGCACATTACCAATATGATCAACATCATATCGCATAGTTTGAACACCATAAGCGCGAGGCTCTCTACCGAAACGTGCTTCATATTCTTTATGAGCATAATCCATTTTGAAAACAGGTAATGCAAGTGGCCACGACGTATTACTTTCAAACGCAATTTCTTCAGGTGCTTTCGTATATTTATTAAATTGCACAATTGACTTACAATTTTCACGTAAGGCAGTAGCAACACAATCCGCGCCAGTATCACCAGCACCGATGATGATTACATTTTTTCCTTTAGCCGTAATAGTTGGTTCGTCAATTTCACCATTTAGTAATTGAGTCTGCTCGGTTAAATAATCCATAGCAAAGTGAATACCTTGACCCATACGTCCTTCTAATGGCAAGTCACGTGCTTTTTGAGCTCCTGTACATAAGATAATAGCGTCATATGTCTGTTCTAATTCTTCGCGTGAGATATCCACACCAATGTTGGTATTCGTTTTAAATGTAATACCTGCTTCTGTCATCAGTGTAATACGGCGACGCACAACATCCTTATCTAATTTCATATTGGGAATTCCATACATTAATAAACCACCCGCTTCTGCGGCTCTTTCAAACACCGTCACTTGATAACCCATGTAATTGAGCTCTTCAGCTGCAGAGAGGCCTGCAGGACCACTCCCAACAATCGCTACAGATTGTTCTAACCTTTGCTTAGGATATTTAGGTTTAACCCAACCGTTATCATATGCTTCATCAATAATTGTGCGTTCTATTCCTTTAATTGCGACTGATTCACGATTAATCTTCATAACACAAGATTGTTCGCAAGGTGCAGGACAAACACGTCCTGTAAATTCAGGAAAATTATTTGTTTCACTTAAACGTTGATATGCAGCTTTGAAATCCTGGCGATAAACCAAATCATTCCACTCAGGAATATAATTACCAATAGGACAACCAATGGTTTCTCTACCGAAAGGAAGACCTGTTTGACAGAATGGTGTCCCACAATCCATACATCGCGCGCCTTGAACAGACGCCTCATCACGTGAAAAACGTTGTTGAAACGCATCATGATGTTTTAGGCGTTCAACTAAAGACAGTTCAGATAATGATTGTTTTTCATATTTCATAAATCCTTTAAACTCACCCATTACAGACCTCTCCTTTCTTTAGTAAATAACTGCTGGCTGTAATTCTTGTTCAATTGTCTTACGTTCATCATAGAATGCTGCCAGTTTAGCATCATCAAGTTGTGGCAAACGACGACTTTGTAATTCAATTTTTTGCATCATTAGTTCATAATCTTTTGGAATCACTTTAATAACTTTGTCTGCCACATGTTCAAAATCATTTAAAATCGCCGCTGCTTTTGTACTTTGGGTATAACGATAATGTTCCTCTAACATTGTTTTAAGTAACGCTTTCTCCTCTTTGTGTGTCACTCTCTCAAAAGCTAGGGTTGGTAATTGGTTTTTATGTTTGAATAATTCGAGATTACTTGGAAATACGTAACAAACGCCTCCGCTCATACCTTGACCAAAGTTCTTACCTACATCTCCTAAATTGACTACATGTCCTCCAGTCATATATTCCAAACCATGATCACCGATACCTTCTACTACTACATCAACACCACTGTTTCTAATACAAAAACGTTCGCCAGCACTACCATTAATAAAGGCTTTACCTTTTGAAGCACCATAGAAACATACATTCCCAGCAATAATTTCACGTTCGCGTTGTTTATTTGGTGCCTTAATCACAACAGTACCACCAGATAACCCTTTACCAACGTAATCATTTGCATCACCTGTATGTTGTACTAACAATCCTGATGGTGCGAATGCCGCTAAACTTTGTCCAACATGACCATGTGTTTTAGCTACAATTGTCCCCTCTGGTAACCCTTTAATACCGTGACACTGAGTAATATAACTTCCTGTGATAACACCTACATCTCGTTGTTCATTATTAATCACATAATTCCCTTTAAATAATTTTCCATCCTCAATACTTTGTTTAGCATCTTTATATAGGTAATTTAAATCGAAACCTATATCTAAATGATGATTTTGATTAATTTCTTTTGAGTTAGGGCCATCAACTGAATCCAATAACTTATCAATGTCTAATGTTGCTGCTTTTGATTGTTCATCAATTCGACTTGAGCGTTGTAACAAGTCGGTACGTCCAACCAATTCTTCAACTGTTCGTAGTCCTAACGATGCTAAGACCTCTCTTAACTCTTCAGCAATAAAATGCATAAAGTTAACAACGTGGTCAGCCTTACCTCTAAACAACGCTCTTAAATCTTTGTTCTGAGTCGCGATACCTACTGGACATGTATCATTATGACAAACGCGCATCATGATGCACCCTAAAACAACTAATGGTGCAGTCGCGAATCCAAATTCTTCGGCACCTAGTGCACATGCTAATGCAACATCTCTACCTGTCATCAACTTACCATCTGTTTCTAAACGAACACGACTACGTAATTGATTTAATTTCAATGTTTGATGCGTTTCAGCTAAACCAAGTTCCCAAGGTAAACCGGCGTGTTGAATACTCGTCTTAGGAGATGCACCTGTACCACCATCATATCCACTCACGACGATTTTATCTGCAAATGCTTTAGCGACACCCGATGCAATGGTTCCGATACCTGTTTTCGAAACTAATTTAACTGCTACATCAGCGCTTCTGTTTGCATTCTTTAAGTCATGAATTAATTGTCCTAAGTCTTCAATTGAGTAAATATCGTGATGTGGTGGTGGTGAAATCAATCCTATACCTGGCGTTGAACCCCGTGTCTCAGCAATCCAAGGATATACTTTTGAGCCCGGTAACTGTCCTCCTTCTCCTGGCTTAGCACCTTGAGCAACTTTAATTTGTAACTCTTTTGCATGTTGCAAATAATTACTAGTCACACCAAAACGGCCAGAAGCGACTTGCTTGATAGCGCTTGATAACACACTACCGTCTTCTTGGATTTCATAGCGTTTAGGATTTTCTCCACCTTCACCACTATTACTTTTACCACCTAGTTTATTCATAGCTTGTGCTAATGTTTGATGCGCTTCTTCAGAAATAGAACCATAGCTCATTGCCCCCGTATTAAAACGTTTAACAATGGTCTCTACTGACTCAACCTCACTAATATGAATCGGCTGCTGTGCTTTAAATTCTAATAAATCACGTAGATGATCATTTCTCTGATCATGTACAGCATTAGAAAAAGATTTAAACTGTGTATAATCATTCTCACGACATGCATGTTGTAACAAATGAATTGTTGTAGGATTAAACACATGATGTTGACCTTGTTGTCGCCATTGGAAGACACTTCCTGAATCTAGGTACTCATTATGTCTTTGTTGACACATTTTATTTTCAGTATCAATTTGTTGAATGCTTAGCCCTGATAACTTAGACTGTGTTCCAGTGAAATAGTCATCAATCACTTCTTGAGATAGACCAACCGCTTCAAAGATTTGAGCCCCTTGATAACTTTGAACAGTAGAGATACCCATCTTCGCCATCACTTTAATAACACCCTCTGATAACACACGTGTATAAGTTTCAACGTTGTCGGAAACGGCGCCTTCTAAACGATGTGTTTCAGTTAAATGTGCAATAGTATGCTGAGCTAGATATGGAATAACAGCATTTGCACCATAGCCTAATAAGCATGCTACATGATGAACTTCACGCGTTTCTCCAGATAGTGCCACTAAGCTAGTATCCATACGTAGACCTTCTCTGATTAATAACTGATGAATATGACTGATAGCTAATAGCATTGGCATAGCGTAGCGTTGTTCTTTCACTTTACTTTCATCATCATTATCAATAAGTTCACTATCATCAAGAACTAATATAGTATGACCATCTCGAGTAGCTTGTATCGCCGCTTCACCTAGCCTTTCCAATGCCTCTTTAAGGTTATCTTGATATAGTGTAGATAAGTGTTTCACGTTAAACTTACTCTGTTTAATCTTATCTAATTGCGTTAAAGTTAGGACAGGTTTTGCCAGTTGAATACGGTCTAATACTGTTTCATCAGGATGGAACAAATTACCTTCTCCACCTAAATAAGATAACTCACTTGTTACTATCTTTTCGCGATAAGCATCAATAGGTGGGTTAGTTACCTGTGCAAATAATTGTTTAAAGTAATTAAATAGGGACTCTGGTCTTTCATTTAATACCGCAAGTGGCGCATCGTAACCCATAGCACCAATTGGATCTTTCTTACCTATCACTAATTCAGACATATATTTATAGATATCTTCTTTCGTATATCCAAATTGACGCTGCAACTTAAATAATGTCTTATTGTTTAATAAAGGTTGATGATACGTTTGGGCTTCTAAGTTTAGGTCCACTTTGTGGCTTTCCAACCATTCTTTGTAAGGATATTGATTGGCAATTCGAACTTTTAATTCATTATTTTCAACCACTTTATGAGACTCAAAGTCTACAAGTAATAACTTCCCAGGATTGAGCTGTCCTTTATAAGCAACATTGTCTTCATGTACATCTACTACACCCACCTCTGATGAAAAAACAATAAAATTATCTTTTGTAATTGTGTAACGACCTGGTCGTAATCCATTTCGGTCAGTTAATGCACCAATTTTATCTCCATTACAGAATGAAATCATCGTTGGTCCATCCCATGGTTCCATTAAATAGCTATAAAACTCATAGAACGCACGAACATTGGCATCATTTTCTTTGTTGTATAACCACGGTTCAGGTATAAGCAACATCGCTGCTTCTTCGGGTTCCATCGCTAATGATAAAAATTCTAACGCATTATCTACAATCGCTGAATCACTACCATCTTCATCAACAATGTTTTGTATTTTAGTATGTTCTTCGCCAAATAATGTTTGAATTAATTGTCTTTGTCGTGCTCTCATCCAATTAACATTACCTTTAATCGTATTAATTTCACCATTGTGCATCAATAATCGGTTTGGATGCGCACGCTTCCAACTCGGGAACGTATTTGTACTAAACCTTGAATGAACAAGTCCTAGTTTAGATTGATAGTCTTCGTGATTTAAATCTAGATATAGTTTCTTAATTTGATCTGAGCGTAACCAACCTTTATAAACAATTGTCTTATGCGATAAACTTGTGAAATAAAGCCCTAAACCTTGTCGTTCTGCATATTGCTCTATTTGCTTTCTCGCTATATACAATGGTTTAACCGGTGTTTCAATAGATCTAATATCAATAAACACTTGTTGAATGTGTGGCATCGTAGACGCAACATGAGGTGCCACTGCATTAACATCGACAGGCACATCACGATAGCCAATTACCTTTAAACCTTCACTTTGAAAGTAGTCATTGAATTGCGTTTCATGTTTCGTACCTTGAATCTTTTCATTAGAGAAAAAAAGACCTACCGCATAATCTCCCTCGTTAGGTAAGTCTAAATTGACATGAGCTTTAAAAAATTGAAATGGTATTTCGGTCATAATACCGGCACCATCACCTGTTATACCATCTGCGCCAACACCGCCACGATGATCAAGACGACGCAACATTTCAAGTGATTTTTCGATGATATCGTGTGACCTTAAATTATTCATGTTTGCGTAAAACCCAATACCGCATGCATCATGTTCCTCACGGTAATCGTATAATCCTCTTTTTAATTTTTCATCAAACATGATGCCCACTCCTTTTGAGAATTTTCAGAAAATTTACTGTTAATAATAATTAATATAATGTAAAATATTTATCTGAACAATATATTAATTAGATGACTTTATTCTAATAATTAGAATAATTAATACTAATAGGTAAATTTGAAAAGTTGGAAGGGGCATGTATATGGAAATTAAACAATTAAAATATTTTGTAGAAGTAGCACGTAGAGAACACATCTCTGAAGCAGCACTTGAGTTGAACATAGCCCAATCTGCAATAAGTCGGCAAATTACATTATTAGAACAGGAATTGCAAGTAACGTTATTCAATAGACAAGGGAGAAATATTCATTTAACCTCACATGGTAAAGCTTTACTCAATCAAGCTACGCAAATTTTAGAGCAATTAGATGAAACGGTAGCGTTATTTCAACAAACAAATCATAAAAATGCACGTGTTCTGAATATTGGTTTTGAGGAAAGCTATATTTCTCAAATGATTACTGCGATTATCCAAGCATTTGAACGACAATATGATAGCATCATCGTTCCTCATATTATGTCATCATCTGATATTTCCGAGGCACTTTATACTGGCAAAATAGATATTGGCCTAGTTGAAATTAACGCCGAACTTCATAAGAATACTAATCTATCATTAAAACCATTATTTGAGGAAACATATCATATTTATGTACCTAAAGATGACGTCATTGCTTTATCGATCAATCCTCCGCTAACACAATTTGCCAAAACACAACTATTCACTTTAAAACCTTTGGCATCGACAATTGAAAGTCGTTTACAGCACACTTTAAAGCTGCCAGTTAATATAGTTGGTTCTAAATCTTTAGCGAATTATTTACTTAAACATCAACGTGGTTATGTTATCTTGCCAGATTATTTATCTTTAGAAAATGATAAAGATGAATTATGTGATATTTCGTTAGGCCATACAGAATTAAAGCGATCATTTTGCGCCGTCTTTAAAAAGGATAATAAAAAAGTTGATATACTTAATTTATCGAATTTAATACATCAACTTTTAAGCAAAGTATCTACATACCACTAATGTTATAAAGAGGTATTCGATAATTAAATGGATACTATTTGAATAATAATGCTGAAGAGCGTATAATCACTCTGACTTAATTAAGAATAGAATTTGATTTATAAATGAGGGTTAAATTAGTGAATGCACAAAAACGCAACAATTCTAGTCATCGCGTGATGAATCGCATCATAGTTCTAATTGGTGTACTTATTATCGGTGCTTTTATCTTTACGTTTTTCAATGCTAGTTTCTACAATACACCTATCGGTAAAGTTACTCATGTAGAAACAAGTAACGCTCAAAAGATTGTTGATGAGCAACATAATACAGATTTTAAATACAAACAGCATTTAACAATAAAGATATTAAATGGAAAATTTAAAGGCGAATCAACTACGATAGACAATACATATGTTAAATCTCAAGCAGATTCAGAGCACTTTAGCAAAAATAACAAGGTGCTAATGCATATTCAAAATAGTCCTAAAGATGCAACTATCTTAGAGAAAAAACGCGATAGTTTAACTGTAGCAATCGCAGGTATATTTATTATGTCTCTCTTACTAGTAGGACGTAATGTAGGCTTACAATCTATTCTGTCACTCATCTTTAACACTAGTGCTATCTTGATAGCTATTGCAATTCATGATAAACATCCATCTACTAATCTATTCAATTTGATGAGTGTGGCGATTATTTTCTCCACCATTGTCACGTTATTGCTCGTCACTGGTTGGCACATGCGCACTTGGATTACAACAGTCGGTACTTTATTAGGTACATTTTTATGTATTGGTATCACTCAAATTATTATTCAGTTAACCAATGGTGCTGGTATTAAATATGAAACAATGAGTTTTTTAACGCTGCCACCTAAAGATATATTTTTAGCTTCTGTACTTATAGGATCATTAGGTGCAGTGATGGATGTTGCTATTACAATATCAAGCGGTATGTATGAAATATTACAACGTACACCTAACATTTCTTTATCACGTTGGGCTTTAGCAGGTCGTAATATAGGACAAGATATCATGGGTACAATGACGAACATTTTACTTTTCTCTTACTTATCTGGAAGTCTACCGATTTTCTTAATCTATTTAAAAAATGCTAACACATTTACGTATACGATTTCGATGAACTGGTCTTTAGAAATTGTTCGTGCTTTAACTGGTGGTATTGGTATCGTTCTAACGATTCCAATTACAATTAGTTTGATGGTTATGTGGATGAAATGGAAGGGTGTGACAAGATGAATGCAGTCGTCCTACTAGCACTAATTTTATTAAGTTTAATGCTCATTTTTGGCGGTAAAAAAGGCTTAATCTCATACTTAACATTATTCTTAAATTTTATTATCCTGCTAATTAGTATTGTGTTCATCTTATTTGGAACACCTATATACCTAGTTTCACTAGTTTTTTGCATTGTCATTGCCGCATGTAACTTATTTATTTTAAATAGTTATAACATTAAGACCAAAGCAGCTTTTATTGCTACAATAATTACTACCATTCTCTTAATAGTCGGTATTTATCTATCAATAAGTATCGGTCACTTACAAGGCTTTACAACAGAACAACAAGACGAAACATATATTTTTTCAATGAATATCGGTATTGATATGGTTCAATTCTCAGTATTTACAGTCATTTTAGCAGTAATTGCAGCGGTCATCGACTTAACCATAACTATAAGTTCTCCAATGTATGAACTTAATGAAACCAACCCCACCCTTTCACGTAAGGCATTGTTCCAATCAGGCATGCGTGTAGGTAGAGAAATTCTAGCAACTTCTGCCAATACGATATATTTAGCTTATTTTGGTGGTCAATTGACATTATTCTTTTGGTTTTTCCAATTACATTATTCTTTCGGACATATCATTAACTCAAAAATATTTGCTCAAGAATTTATTTCTATCTTACTAGGTGGAATTGCCGTAGCGCTTAGTATCCCGATTACGGCATGGATTACAGCTTTATTAATTAAACATCCTAAATTTAATCAAAAGCATTCTGAAATTTCTTCGCAATCCACGGATCAAAATTTTAAAAATTAACTTATAAAAATATAATAGGTGGGACACAGTTCTCTCAAAAATAGCCAGTAAATGAGTCTTGATAAATTCATTCACTGGCTTGTTTATTTATAAGCATCTATATTTTAAAATTCATAACGTAAACTGGTCGCCCTTCTAAAATTGCATCTCCAGTAATAGAATATTGGGCTTGTTTATATAATCCGATGGCTTTGTCGTTGTCAGTATTCACAGTTAATATTATTTCATTAATGTAAGGAAATGTTGACTTTATATAGCTTGGTAGTTGTTGAATCACTGCTTTTCCAAGACCTTGACCACGATATCGTGCATCCACACTAAATGAACGGAAAAATATAGCTTTATTATTGTCACTATATGATTTAACACCCTGACCTTCATGTAAAGTAAAGAATCCTACACATTGATTATCCCTCATAACAAGAGTCGGGTGACGCTCGTCGTCTCCTTTAGCTAAATCAATATTATGGATAGGTGTCCGAGTGAATTTTCTATCTTCTGGTAATATTTCAAATACATCTAATAACGGGTAATCTTGAATTGAATATGGTCGAATTTCCATGATGCCCCTACTTTCTCTCTGAAAATGTTTCAATCCACTTTATAACAGCGGGTGCTATTAACATTGTTTCAGATTTATCGAACCAACGTATATCAGTAATTTCATTGTCAATTTCAACGTTATTCCAGTCAATTTCTTGTTGAAGTTTAAATCCATTTAGTTCTGTTAGCATGTTCGTTTGCGGGTATGCATCTCCTATGACCGTTCCAATATATGTGAAATCCTCTTGTGGAAACTCTAATTGTAGTTCCTCTTTTACTTCCCTTTGTATCGCTTCTAATTGCGTTTCACCTTCATCAATTTTACCACCCGGGAAATAATACTTCTCTCTATTTCTTACTTGTACTAATAAGATTTGGTTCTCTGTTTCCTCCACTAAACAAACACACTTTATCATATAATCACACCTTTTTAACGAAATGTTTTGTACTTCAAAAATATATGTTATTTTAGTATGATGTTAACATATAATAATATACTAAATGATTATTTGATGACATTTAGATATTTCGGAGGGTATTATTCATGGCAAAAAAATCAAAATTAACGCGCGTTTCAAATTTAGTTAGTACAGCAGGCTTTATCGTAGATGGTTATAACGGTATTAAATTCGACGCGAAAAATAAAAATCTAGTTTATTTATCTTTAGGCCTAAGCACTGTAGGCACACTCTTAGATTTCGTAGTATCAATGAAATCTCCTTACAAATTCCGTAAGCTAACGTCATTCGTATCATTCATTATTAATGTTACACGTTTAGCTTCAAGCTTTAGAAAAGTTAAAGAAGACTATAATTTCCAATAAGATAAAAAAGCTAATCAAAAGAAGTAAAGTATACTTCATTTTGATTAGCTTTTTTTTGATAAATTAATGAATAAATTTATAATTGCGTACTTGATAAGCAGGGATTGTACGATATGTTAAAATACCTGGACTCGCACTAAAGTTCATTTCTGAAACTAAAATACTACCATTGCTATTAACACGTTCTACAAATGCTACATGACCATAATAACCGGCATCTGATTGTGCAATTGAACCTACTGTTGGGTTACCATCAATACGATACCCATCTCTAGCTGCAGCATTATCCCAGTTATTAGCATTCCACCAATAAGTACTAATACCTTTTCCAATAGCAGCACGACGATTAAACACATGCCATGTACATTGTCCCCAATCATATAAATTTCTATGATTAAATACTGGTGATGAATAATACGTTGATTGTGCTGAACGCGTTGAGTAAGTGTTTGAAGAAGCTGAACCACTAATTCTTAATTTTTGACCAGGATAAATAAAGAAATTATTTAATCCATTTAATCTCATAATATGTTGATATGTTGTACCATATCGGCTAGCAATAGATGATAGTGAATCCCCATAACGTACTGTATAAGTACTTGATGAACCACCACTATTTGAATTATAACTTGAGTGTGAATTTGAACTTACAGACCCAGATACTTTTAATTGTTGACCAGGGAAAATTAAAAAGCTATTTAATCCATTTAAATTCATAATATGACGATATGTTGTACCATATCGACTAGCGATAGATGATAAACTATCCCCTGCTCTAACAGTATATGTACTACTTGAATTACCGTAATTTGAACGACTTGAATAATTAGAAGATCCCGAAACTTTTAATACTTGGTTTGGAAAAATAAGATTTGATGATAAACCATTTAATGATTTTAATTTAGATACAGTGATACCATAATGGTGTGAAATAGACCATAAAGATTCACCACTTCGAACTGTGTGCGTTGTTGATGCTTCAGCTTGATGAGCAAATAATGTACTAAGTGCTCCTGTCCCTAATACTGCTGTTGCTAGAATTTTTTTATTCATACAAAGCGCCTCCTTAATCTTATGCTTGTTCATTGGGTTACTTACCACTTACTTCTAGTTGTACCAGACACTCATCTGTATTAAATCTTTATTACATACTTCTTTCTTTTATCCGTTCAAGTAGTGTACTTATACTAAATTAATACAATTCGACATGATATTCCATTTCAATTTGATTACATATCTATGAATTTTTTGTACACTACTTTTGAATTTTAAATAATATGCATAGAAATATAATTTACTTTTCATAAGTGTATAACACATTCTCAACTATTGAGATTTAACTTTTATTTAAAATTAATAGGGTGGAACAAAATTGATTGTCCCACCCCTATATGGTTGATTCTAACTGAGAAAAGATACCTTCTATCCTCAGTCAGTTAATTCTAACTATAATGTAGAATTAAAAT
Source organism: Staphylococcus sp. HMSC14D10 (assembly GCF_001808125.1). Taxonomy (NCBI): domain Bacteria; kingdom Bacillati; phylum Bacillota; class Bacilli; order Caryophanales; family Staphylococcaceae; genus Staphylococcus; species Staphylococcus sp. HMSC14D10. The sequence continues at coordinate 20,746 of NZ_KV792262.1, forward strand.
ATTATTTTGTCTTAACTCATTTGATTTAGTTCAAAGTATCAATGGCTTGTTTTAAGTCTTCAACTAAATCATCTGTATCTTCAATACCGATTGATAAACGTACGAGTCCATCAGTGATACCTTCTTTAGCACGGACATCAGCAGGGATAGATGCATGTGTCATTAAAGCAGGTACTGAAATTAAACTTTCAACTGCACCTAAACTTTCAGCTAATGTGAAGTAGTTTGTTTTACGAATAAGTTGTTTTGCTGCTTCAGTATCTTTTACTTCAAAAGCAACCACGCCTGTATGACCACTTGCTTGAGCGGCATGAATATCATGGTTTAAATGGTCTTTAATACTTGGATGGAATACTTGTTGAACTGATGGATGATTTTGTAACATTTCAACAATAGCTTCAACATTACGATTAATTTGTTCCATACGTAATCCTAATGTTTTAATACCACGAACTAATAAATAACTATCTTGTGGTCCAAGAACACCACCTGTTGAATTTGAAATAAAGGCTAAACGTTCTCCTAACTCGTCATCTGCAGTTGCAACCAAACCAGCTACAACATCACTATGACCACCAATATATTTAGTAGCTGAATGTAAAACAATATCAATACCGAAGTCTAATGGATTTTGATAGTAAGGTGTCATAAATGTATTATCTACTACTGAAATTAAATTATTTTCTTTTGCAATTTCTGCTGTACGTTTAATATCTGTTACACGTAATAATGGATTTGATGGTGTTTCTACATATAACATTTTAGTTTCTGGTTTAATATAGTCTTTGGCATTTTCAATATGAGTTGTATCTACGAAATCAACATCGATGCCATAACGTGTAAATACTTTAGTTAATGCACGATAAGTTCCACCATACACATCAGAATTTAAAATAAGATGATTACCTTTATCTAACAACATGATGACCGCACTGATAGCCGCCATACCTGAACCAAAAGCAAAACCATGTTTACCATTTTCTAAATTAGCAATAACACTTTCAATCGCTGTACGTGTTGGGTTAGCTGTACGAGAGTACTCGTATCCCTGTCTTAAGTCACCAATCTCGTCTTGTAAATACGTACTTGTTTGGTAAATAGGTGTCGTAACTGCACCTGTAAAGTCATCTGTTGTATGTCCACCATGAATCATTTGTGTTTTTTTCTTCATCATTATTCTCCTTTGTATTCAAATATTTTTTTCGACATATATCGATCGCTTCCATCTGGAAAAATGGTTACAATAACGCCCTTTTCGATTTGATTTTTAATGTCTAAAGCACCTTGTAAAGCAGCGCCTGATGAGCTACCTACTAATAATCCTTCTTGTTGTGCTAAACGTTTAACATTGTCAAAGCCATCTTTATCACTTACTGTAATAATTTGATCTACTAAACTTCGTTCCAAAAAGATGGGCCATTTTTCTGAACCAATACCTTCAATATCATGTGAATGTGCTTCGCCACCATTTAATATTGAGCCTTCTGGTTCAACAATCACATTCTTTACACTATATTGTTTAAGATGTTGTGCAACGCCTGTAAACGTACCTCCTGAACCCACGCCTGCAACAAAGTAGTCTATGTTTGGCAAAGTATCAGTCAGTTGTTTACCTAACGTATGCGTATATGCCGCTGGATTATGTTCCGTTTCAAATTGGTTCATATATATCGCCCCAAATTCTTGGGCGTAGCTTCTTGCTTTAGTTTGTGCACCAATCATGCCTTCATCTTTAGGCGTACGTTTAATATCTGCGCCTAATGCACGCATAATTGATATTTTTTCTTCAGAAAAGCCCTCTGGCGCAAAAATAACACATTTTAAATGATACCGATTGGCAGCAATTACAAGTCCTATTCCAGTATTTCCTGCTGTAGCTTCAACAATCGTAGCCCCCGAAGAAACTCGACCTTCTTTTATGGCTGTTTCAACAAGGTATTTACCTAGTCTATCTTTCACACTACCACCTGGATTGAATTGCTCTAATTTAGCATAAATCTGAACGTTCTCATCGCTAAAACTTTCCAGTAATACGAGTGGTGTTTGTCCTATTAAGTCAAATGCAATCATATTAATTATCTAAAGCGCTCTTACTCGCTTTGACTCAACCTACCTTCTGTTTATAGTATTCATCAACCCCAAATTTTGTTTGTAATCCTTACTCAATCACTATGAATTATACGATAATCTTTAGATTTATGCAAAACTGCAAATTTTAAACTTTTTTATGTAATGATACATGTATCTAAAAACTCAATAACTATCGTTCAACTTAATACTCGTGTTACGATAATATCGATGCAAACGCAATAATTGATTATACGTATTAATAATACTTAAAGGAGAATCGTAATGACATCAAAAGCCGATTTATCTCTATCTGTGTTTACTAATGAACACTATAAAAGCAAAAAATATACCAATAGTACCTTTAGAAACGCTATGTACGACGATTTAGAAATTAATAAGAGTTATTTTAAAAACTGCGACTTTTCTGAGGGCATATTTAAAAATGTTCATACCGTGTCTAACACTAAATTAATTAATTGTGACTTTAGTAGCAGTATTTTTGTAAACATTAATTTCTTTAAAACTCTAATGAGTAAAGTAAACTACAGTGTAACTACATTCGATGATAGTCAATTCAACACACTAACTATAGAACAGACTTTCTTCAAAGACTGTAGCTTACGCAACGTCACTTTCAACGATGTTGTTTTAAAGAAAGTCGTGTTTGAAAATGTCGCATTAGATTTATGTAACCTAGACAATGTTAAAATTAAAGATTGTGTTTTTAAAAATGTTTCAATCAACAATTCAGCAATTTCTGAGAAAGTGATGAAAGAATTACGCAAACAAGACGTTCGTTTTGAAAACATGTAATCCTACTGTTTCCCATTTATATCATTTCTAACTTATCCCTTTTTAATATCAAAACTGATATGTTTTAGATGTAGTGTTAAAAGGAATAAAGTATCAAAGTATCTTAAGGGGGGAATGATTGATGTCTACACATGAAAATGATTACTATGAAGCATTTGAATCGAGTAAACTTAACCGTGAAGATTTAATGGATTTAAGCGAGTTAAGACAACAAGTTGACGCATTTAAAACAAATAATAATGATTCAGAATTAAAAGAACATATTGCTTCAGAATTAATTAAGTGGAAAGAGTATGTACGAGATCAATATAGACCAGAAGATCCAGCTGAACAGTCAAGATTGTCTAATATTGCTGATAAAGTTCAAGGTGATATAGACTCAGCTTTTGAATATAATGATGGCGCAAAAATATTTGCTTTTTTAGAGGCTTCTTATCAAAGAAGTAAGGAAGATTTAGTGTACGGTCGTACGTTAATCCTTTTTTCTGAAAAAGATACAATAAAAAGAGCACTTTCATTCTTTGACTCTGATGAGGAAAACCATAAACTTGCTGACTTTATTGTTTCTAAAAATATTGAAATTGGTAAAGAAATCATGTCTGAAGATTATTTAGAGTTATTAGAAATTGAACGAGATTATATAAATGCTCGTTTCAAGTAGTAAAAAAGGTTAGCCACATATGTGTGACTAACCTTTTTATATTGTATGATCTTTAGAATAATTGAACGATGAACACGAGTATAATAACGACTGGCATGACGAATTTAATTAAAAAATACCATGGCGCAAAGAATTTAAACTTGTCGCGACCGAAACTTTCTTTTAAAGCTTCTTTATCTAATAATTGCCCTACTACTAATGTTGTCCCAAGTGCGCCTAAAGGCATTAAAATATTTGAAACTATGAAATCCATATTATCAAAAATAGTTCCTGCACCAAATTTAACAGCACTTAAACTACTAAATGATAGCGTAGCTGGAATACTAATAATTAATACCAATATACTTGCGATAAATGCTATAGATTTACGCTTAGAATTATCATTTTTAGTGAAATTAGATACGTTTAATTCTAATAGCGAAATAGACGAAGTTAATGCAGCAAATAAGAATAGGATTAAGAATATGAAATAAAACATAACGCCAAAGCCCATTTGACTAAATACTAACGGTAAAACTTTAAATAATAGCCCTGGGCCCTCCTGAGGTTCATATCCAAACGTTTTTAAAGCTGGGAATATGGCTAAACCAGCTAATACAGATACTAAAATATTCATAATTACTATTGAAATTGCTGATGACTTTATTGTCATTTCTTTTGGCGCATAACTTGCATAAGTAATCATCCCAGTTGTTCCCAGTGATAACGTAAAGAATGACTGACCTAACGCAAATAGAATCCCTTCCATTGAAATATCTTCTAGACGTGGCTGTAGAATATAACGCACGCCGTCTATCGCGCCGTCTAAAGTTAAAGATTTGACTACCACGATAATTAAAAAGATAAATAATAGTGGCATCATTACTTTAGATGCTTTTTCTAACCCTTTTTCAACGCCTAACATGACGATAATCATTGTTAAAAAGATAAAAATCCCCTGACCAAGAACCGTTAGCCACGGATTACTAATAATTGCTTCAAAATTAATGTTTGTTAGTGTCGTTTTCTCAATGGATAACATTTGTAAAATGACATTACCGATATATATAATAATCCATCCACCAATAACACTGTAAAATCCAAATAATATAAATACTGCTAAATTACCATTCCATCCAATAATATTTAGCCATTTCTTACCAGTTAACTTACTATATATTTGAGTAGTGTAAGTACGTCCCATCTTACCTACTGTAAATTCCATAATTAATAGCGGTAACCCTACAAATATAGTAAATATTAAGAATAAAAGTAAAAAAGCCCCACCACCATAAATGCCTGCCATATACGGAAACTTCCACATTGCTCCTAGTCCTATTGCCGATCCCGCACTGGCTAAAATAAATCCGGTTGATGTCTTCCATTGTGACTCTTTGCTCAATTCATCCACTCCCTTTAACGCGTTAAAGCGTTTATGCACTTAAGTAATACTTTAACACGTCTTTCTTATAAGTGCAATATACATAGATTTTTTATTTTTTATCTTTATAGTAAAATTTAACTAATATTGATTGCCTAAGGGGGGATATAATGAGTTTACTTCATAAAAGAATTAAAGCTAATTATTGGAAAGGCGTAGAAGCTGTATGGGGCCACATTGTATTTATGGATGATGGATTTAGATTTACTCCTCACTCATTTAACATTCAAGCTGATTCAGTCTTCGTACCTTATCAACATATTCAATAAATTTCGAAAGTTAATACTTTATTCGTTGTCCCAAATGGTGTCAAAATAATTGATAAGGACAAAAATGTTCATAAAATAGTTGTTAATCAACGAGGAAAAATCATTGAATTTCTAAACGAAATGAAGTGATTCGTATTAGGTATAATGATATTCATTGTCTTATACTTAGTTAAACTAAATTATCAATAGGAGCACAATATTTAAATTTATAGATCAAGACGTTATGCATTTTGTAGCATAAAAAAGAGCCTAGGACATAAGTCAATGTTCAGGCTAAAATTACATATTGGCAGTAGTTGACTGAATTAAAAATGCATTCGTAACAAGCTTTTTAATTCTAGTCAACATTGCCTGGCAGGCGAGGCCCCAGCAAAGAGAATCTCTTAAAAAAATTCTCTTTGCTGGGGATACAACGAAATAAATTTTGGAAAATATTATTTCTGTCCTGCTCCTTCTATTTACATTAGTTACGCTAATAATTAAATTAACCATTAAAATCGTACATTACGTTTTGTCCCTCAGTAACTTCTTGAATACTCAAACTTTCAATATGATCAACATTGATATAATGAGATTGTTGGCCATCTTTTAAAAATAAATAAGCAAGTTCATCAAATTCATCAATAAGACGTTGAATACATGCATCTTTATCAGGACCATTTTGAAAAGTTTTAAATTCAGTATAATTTTTTCCAGATGTTGTTATATAAGTTAGTAAAAATGTACGTTTCATCACACATTCGCTCCACTCAATTAGTCATGAAAAATTCTGCAATTTGTGTTTCTACTTTATCACTGCCTTCACCATGCGTCATGAGATGCTTGCATAAAGGATGACTTGTTAAATCTTTATCTTCACTATTAATGTGCTCATAAATATAATGTGCACTATCTTGATAAGATTGTTCATCTTTTTCTCCATAAAGAATTCTCGCTGGTGTCTTGATATCGCCTAAATGAGCAGTAATATTGGAAATGAAATCTTTGAATACACGAACACTTGGGCGATAGTTCTCTATATGATTAAACTGTGCCTGTGAAACATCACTATCTAAATTCATTAACTCATTCATGCGCTGACCATAGCGTTCCATACGCCATACTATACCAGCTTCTTCTTTTTCACTTGGTGCTGACATAACCGCAATTTTCGCTACATCTACCGTTTCAGCTAATTTCAATGTGAATAATCCGCCCAATGATACGCCTGTTGCATAAATGGTTTCATACCCTTCATCTTTCAAGTATTGATAACCATTTAAGACATCATTCCACCAATCGTGAACAGTAAATTGCGTAAACTGATCTAGTGGTAATCCATGTCCTTTATAATTAGGTGCGTAACATGTATAACCCTCTTGATTAAGTTTTTGTGCTAAGGGTTTCACATCACGAATCGTTCCAGTAAATGAATGAAGCAATAAGACCGCTTCTTTACGTGTCCCCTTTAAATTAATTGGGCGTGGTGATTTTACTTTCATTCTTACTCTCTCCTTATTCTAAAATTAGCATATTATAATACTGCGCGTAGCCTTAAAATCTTCAAATCATTCAACCCACTCGCAAAATTCCAGATGAATACGTTGTGCAAGTAACTTTCCTTGCTCATAACCAGCATTGCCAATTTTTAGTATGTTATTGGGATTATAAATGTTATCTCCAATTTCAGCTCTACTCTTACTATCTGGACTAATTACTAAAACATGACTATGCTCGCTTAATAATTTCGCATCATCAAATGCACCTGGCATCATACCTAAACCATCTGCTATCGGCGCTAAAATAATAATACTGTCTGCACCTTTAGCTAACATAGCATTTGTCGGAGAAACCATACCTCCATCAATCCAATCATGATTGTTCAAACGTATATGTGGCCAAATGCCAGGTACTGCACCACTCGCTGTCACGGCTTCCTCAAGTGTTACATTGCTATGTGAATGAAATGTAGCGACTTCTCCTGTCTTAGCATTCATAGCAGTAATTTCTAAATTATCATGCCACCCTACATCACCTAAACGTTGACGAATGGCTTGTTTACGTTTAGTTAAATCAACATGTGAAGGTCGCGTATATACAATATCACCCATCATTTGACCTACTTTAGTCGCATCATCACGTCCTACGATAAATGCATTCTGCCATAACCGATAAATATCTGAAGAAAGCTTCGCATGATCACTATCATCTATTCGTTCATTTAGCTCATAGTAATATGTACGCATATCATAACCGTTAGCTAGTACTGCACCTACAAACGAACCTGCAGATGTGCCTATGATTCTATCTGCCAACTCTAAACCTACACCACTTTCAATCAATCCAGCTAACACGCCAGATTCCCAAGCAATTCCTGTAATTCCGCCTCCGCCAAGAACTAAAGTACGTTCCTTATCTTTTGACATTGCCATCTCCCCTTTGTAAAAAAGATATTGAACTATTTATTATTAGGCTTATTACGTAAATTAAGATAAAACAATGGTAATATCATTAAAAACAATGCTACCCAAATGATACCTAGTGTAACGCCTCCAACTACATCTGTAATATAATGCGCATGAAAATATAGTCGGCAACACAGCACACCTATCCAAATGATAATAGTGATAATACTGGCTATTATCCTTATTGCTTTGAATTTTATTAAAGGAATTAAAATAATTAACAATATTAAAGCAAGTAACGTACTTGCATTAGAATGCCCACTTGGAAATGAATATCCGTGGTCTCGCATCAAATGATTAAATGGACGTTGTCTCTCGATGAGTTGTTTAATTAAATAATTTAATAACGTACCACTCGTTATAGTTAACATCATCCAAATTGAGAATTTATAATGTTTAAACAATAAAACAATTGCTAAAAATAGTGTGATATAGATAACTGACTTTACTTCTCCTATCTCAGCACAAAAAGTCATGAAATTATGCCAAATACCATCGCCGTATTTACGTTGCGGCATACCAAAATAATCTGTCAGCCAATGTAAAGAACCTATATCGATATTTTGAACCAATAATGTATCGTGAATTACATTTATTGCAACAACGACAAAAATAATTAACCCGATCATGAACATAGGCACCGTCATCTTAGGTGAAATTCCACTTATTTGTTTATTCATACGCTCACCAGTCCCTAATTTCATTATTTTCAAAAATAATTAAACATGTATTTTACTTATTAAAAGTCATTTAAATGTTTAATTTGTTGTCCCTCCTGATCAAAATTAGATGGTTTAAGCCAGTGTTCAAATCTTGCTTTTACATCTGGCCACTCACTATCCAACATTGAGAACCAAGCAGTATCACGATTACGACCTTTACAAATATTAGATTGTCTAAATAATCCTTCGTATGTAAATCCAAATCGTTGCGCAGCATGTTTGGAAGGTGCATTTAAGTTATCACATTTCCATTCATATCGTCTGTAGCCTAACGTTTCGAACACGTATTTCGCTAACAAATATTGAGTTTCTGTAGCCACACGTGTCTTCTTTAACGTTTTAGAGTGGATAATATTGCCTACTTCTATAGACCCTTGTTCTGGATTTATACGCATTAATGCTAGAATACCTAAAGGTTTTTGTTGCACATTATCTAAAATCGTAAAGAAATATTTATCTTTACTATCAATAAGTTGTTTAATGTATTGTTCAAATTCAGTCTTAGAATCAAAAGGGCCCTCATAAAGATACGTCCAAATGCGTCTCGATTCAACATCACATAGAACGTCATATAAATTATTTATGTGTTCAATACTCAGCTTTGTTAGCCTTCCATAACTGCCCTCTAGCGTTTGTGCATCAGGAAAAGACGGCGTCACAAAATCATCTAATGCTTCTCCAATTGGTTGCTTAAACTCATTTACGCGCATCACTTTCAACTCCTAGATTCTCTTTGTGTAAATTGTACACTAATCCAATAAAATAATCTCTTAATTAGAAATGTTTAAATATAAATGGATAATTCATTAATTAAAACGCTTATACGTAAAAGCACCCTACAAAGTCAGCATAATAATCTAACTTTTAGGGTGCCTCTTTAAAATTGTATTAACATTAACGACATTGAGTTTAAAGTTGCTTTTCCAAATTAGTATCTAGTTTAAATACAATCACTCGTTCGCCTGTAATCGTACTTAAATCACTATGGAAACTACTCACACTGACGCCAGTAATATCTAAGATTAATTGCATCAAATCATCTTGTCCTGACTCCACAAGTTCCGAACGCGTACGTTTAATGTTAAGTAGGCCTTCTTGTGTCTTGCATACTCGATATTCTGCAGGAGTTAATACGCCTTGTAAGTTGACGATAATCATATCGCGTAGTATATCAGTTTTTACTGAAAGCGAACCACGTCCGAGAAAATCCTTTTCCCATTGTGTAATTGCCTTACTAATCTCTGCCTCATAAGCACCTTTAGATTTAGCCATGATTAATCATTTATCTCCTATTAATTGATTAACCTTATTTTATCACTTTTTCCGAAAAAACCGAACTCTCTACCAGTCTTTCCAACTACCATTCTCATCAATACTTGCCAAACGTACCCATTGATTATCAACTTTCTGTTTGAATTTAATATTATTCTCAAGTAAGTCTTTAATATATTGATCTGGCGCTTGGATAACAACTAACAATCGAATTGGAGAATGATAAATTTTGTTATCTGCAGCCATAACCGATTGCCAAGGTAACCCAGCCAATAAGTCACTTGAATTACCTTGCATAACGCCAACACCAGATGTTACTGATTGGGTAGTCTTATTTCCGCTTCCATAAAAATGTGGTGCAACAGTCGACGCGTAATATTGTAGATTAATCCACTGTGCTACTAAAGCTGGACCCGAAATAATTGTATTTAATAATTGCCCATCAGTGTCTTTCTTCCAATCATAATTATGTAAGAAAGCTCGTCCTTCTAAATTGGTACCTGCAGTAATATTACGCTGACCAATAATAAATTCTGCATTACGAGCTAAGCCCCATTCTGGACGGATTTCACTCCAGTCATTCGCAAAGCGATGCGCTTCTGCAACCGGGTCTTTCAAATTATCTTGATCTAAGCCAGGAAGATTAGCGAGACGTTCCGAATTCGCTTTATAACTTATACGTGGCATAGCTTCATTTAACATATCCAATGCATTTTGAGCTTCCTTAGTTAATTCTGGCATATAAATAAATTCTAATTCATCGATAGAGGTCTTATGCTCTGCAGCAACAAATACGGTTGAGTCAGGAATCACTATACCCTCATTTTTTAAAGCTTTACGTACATGTGGTAAATTACACATCATTGCCAATAGCTTAGCATTGAATCCACTTGACGCGCCTCCGCAAGCGCCACATTCTAACGAAGCATGATAAGGATTGTTATTGGACACACTTCCATGACCACCTAATACAATTAAAGGTGCAAAGTTTGTCGTTAAATCCATCAACTGTAATGCCTGTCTTGTGAAAGCAACTTGTTCTTCTTCAGTAAATCCTATTGGTAAATCACTATAAATTTCATGCTCACGATCTATTGTTAATTTAGCTTCAGGTTTCTTCAACCAATTCTTCGTAAAATTACGAACAAAGTGGCCTGTCTTCTTCGGCATTAATGTACTCGCTATCGTATTTAAGCTTAAAAATGATCCGCTTAATTCTGGTAATAGTAGACTCGGTAAGACATTATGTTTCATCAATTTGAATGTATAAAACATGGATGTAACCGAATGTTGTTGTTGGTTATACGTATTTAAATCATGGCGATCGGCATACTCTTTAATGGCATAGGCTGGTGGTACCATGACAGGTAATGAATTATGCGTAAATTGTTCATCTAACACTTCTTTTCTAATTGGAAGACCAAAGAATCCTGCAATACCTATCGTCTCAAACGGTCCTTCACTCTCTAAATGACGACGAAAAGGCTCTGAACGCACATCAATGCAAAAAGCTAATTGGACTTGAGTTTCTTGCTCTACTGGTTTAACAGATTTATCATAAATCGCTTCTACTAACTCACGTTCATGTGTTTCTTCCCACGCTTCAAGCCATAATTTTTTGAAATAGAGTGGGTTAAAATCGTGAGCAAACCTTAAATGTTCCAGTTGGTCTTCTATAGACATTGAGGCCCAATCATCAATTGACATCTCTCCATAATATAACCATTTACTTACAAGTTCTTTGATTCGTCTTTCAACATTTAAGACTGCCGGACGGCTCATTTTTTCAGTATCTAGTAAAATACACTCCATCGTTAATCTTATAGCAAGATACTGTGTTAACAAATCCGCTTCATGTTCATGTTGTTCAGCACGGTAGTAAATCATACCTGCCCAACCTGGTAATGATAGGAAATGACCTGTTAAATATGATTCACGTTCATCTTCAGCTATATCTAAATGATTTAATGCCATGATTAAAGCCTCTCTATAATCTTGAGGCAATGTCTTAATCATTTTGCGTTGTGTTTTAGTAAGCATTGGATCATGCTGTGCTAAATGTAGCCAAGAAATATAGAATCCTTCTTCTCTTTTAGGCATAGTCCAACTTGATTGGAAATTATCTAAATATAATTTGGACCACTTAATAATATGTGTATTAAGTTCATCCATTAAAGATTCACCTTTAGCATTAAATGCATTCGCACTTTTTGATCGTGCATATTTAAAAGGTTCATTTTCAAATACACGTTTGAGCTTAGATACTTCAATCTTTAAGTATGCTTCTTTAGTAATTAGGTTTGTAGGCAAATCTTTGATGCGCATCGCATTTTCACAATAAATATCTATATGTGATTTTGGCACTGAAGTGTCGTAGTCTTTAATAGCTTGTTGTACTTCTGTTTCTACAAGTTTTTGGTCTATCTCGCCATTTTCTAAAGCAGTCATCACTGACGCGTGACTTGGGTATAAATCTATATCACGAACATGTTTAAACCATTGAGCTACTTGATCAAACGTTTCATGTTCCATTTCTTCCCATGGATTACGTGCTGCAAAGATAGATATAGGAGATAGTGGTGTAATCACACGACGTGCCGATTTAACTGTTTCTTCTATGTTATGTTTAGTTATTGTCATGTTAGATTTCACCTCTTATAAATAATTCTTTAAGTAGTTCGGATGACTTTCAACCGATTTAAATTTTGCTTCTCCAATTTTTACAAGCCATAAATATACTTTAGCGAAAGCTGTTGATGAACGACGACGTGCTACCCAAATGCTAAAGATACTACCTAATACTAGAATGGCCACACAAATGATAACGCTAATTAATGGTGGATGTGGCGTTACCATATATACACTATTTAAAATATTAACAAATACTTCATGTGTCACAACGTAAACGAGTGCCACAATGATAAGCATCGCAATACCAATTACTCTTCCCATCATACCTCTATTTAGTGCAACCATTTGATTCCACGATACAGATAATGACCATGCTAGGATAAAGGCGCTAATTAATGTGTAAGGTGTATGCGAACTTGTTAAAAAGAAGGTAATAGCAATAACAACGGCTAATGTTCTTCCTAATACTGTCCAAGCATAAGAACGCTTAACATTTGGTGGTGTCGGAATATTAAAGCGTTTAACAACTGACCCTGATTGTAAAAATAGCGTTGCTTTAAATACGCCATGTAAAATCAAGTGAATAATCGCAGCAGAATAAACACCCAAAGCACATTGCACAAGCATGAAACCCATTTGACTCATTGTTGAACCAACAAGTTGTCTTTTGTAGTCAACATGCACTAAACTAATTCCTGATCCAATAAGTACTGAAATACTTGAAATAATAAGTAATAACGTTAATGCAATATTATTATCAAATACTGGTGAAAAACGCGTTAAAATAATACCACCAGCATTTACAATACCAGCATGCATAATTGCAGATACGGGTGTTGGTGCTACAACAGACTCAATTAACCAACTTTGAAATGGATATTGTGCTGCTGGGATAATAACAGCAATAACAAGTAATAAATCTACAATTAATTTCAGTCCATAACTCATTGAAACATCGTAATCTTGTGATGGATCGATAACCCAATCGCCAGTACCGATAAAAAATACAACTACAGCTAATAATAAAGCAACCCATCCAATGATAAATGAACGCGCAGATACTTTTGCTGCTTCAGCCGGCACTTTCCAAGAACGGTTTAGTCGTATAAGTTGTGTTAGACAAAATAATGTTAGTCCCCAACAAATAACCATCAAGCGTAAATCATTACTTAACCAGCCAATAGACGCAAATACTGTTGTAAATGTGTATAACGGGAAGTATTTACGATAATTACGATCGCCTAATAAGTAACGTGCAGAAAATTTCTGAATAATAAAACCTAAAGCTAATACAAAGGCACCTACTAACCAAGCTAGTTTATCTAGAGCAAAGATACCTATAACTTCTCTGCCATTAATAGTAATTAATCCAATTACTCCTACAATGACAGGTAATAGAAGTAAAGTTAAATGTAAACGTATGTATTTTACAGGAACCGATGGCACTAAAAAAATCAAGCCACTTAACACTGCAATGACAAGCGTTACGAAAAATAATGTTAGTAAAAAACCAGAACTTAACATTGCCGCTCCTCCATGTCTTCAATCTATTTCAACAAAAAGTTTCCTTATACTATTAACAATATAAGAAAAAACCTACAATAGTCTAGTTTTATCCTTAGGTATCGGATATTTACTAACTATTGTAGGTTTCTATGAGAACTCATTTACTTAATATGTAAAAATGCTTTTTCAAGCTACCTAATATGTATGGTTGAACATATGCCTTATCCTTCAAATGAACAATGGATATTGAAAATCCTTGCACAAATGCTTGATAAACACCTATGTAAAAATCAACGTAATACATACAATATATGAAAATATTGCTGAAAAGTCAATATATTATAGTAATTAGAAGTTCTTTCATACATTTAATAACACGTTACTCTTCAATCTTTCAGATAGGCATGATTTATCGTATTAAGTTGTCTGAAATCTAACGAATACGAAACGCTTTCATTGAGTTAAGAATTATCAAACACATCCTCTCAAAGTCACGATATACTTTATTTAACATTTAATAAGGAGGTACTCAAAATGGGAATCATTTCTGGTATTATTGAACTTGTTAAATTCATCATCGATTTAACTAAAAAATAAGTCTCTCATTACGCACATAAACATTCCATATAAAAAAGAGTGAAATCGGATGATTTCACTCTTTTTTATGCCTATAAACAAAACGCTCAATCCCTAATATAAAGATTGAACGTCAGTGGATAAAATGAATTTATTTGTTTAACTATAAAGTAACATATTTTAACGGTCATGCATGTAACAATTTTGTGAAAACGCTTAAAAATATTTCGAAAATTTTCTCAAAAGCTTAAAATAAGTTAATATTTAGTGAATTTTTCTTATTAAAACTTCTATTTCACACAAATACTACTAAAATTAGGGTAATAATCAAACAAGTAATAGAGACGCACATAAAAATACAATTTATAATTTACAAAAAAGGACTGATTTAAATTCATATACTATCCATAATACTCATTTTACTTGTAGCGATTGAATTTCTATTTATTATGTATTTAGAGACCATAGCAACGACTTCCGATAGAACGAGCAAAGTCTTCGGTATTACTGTCAGTCAACTCAATAATAAAAACATAAATACCCTTCTTAAGAACCAAGGAGTGTATAATGGCTTGATTGGTTTACTTCTAATTTATGGTCTTTTTTTCAGTAGTGCTCCTAAACAACTATGCATTCCAATTCTAATTTACACCATTATAGTAGCTATTTACGGTGGCTTAACGAGTCATATTAGTATTTTCCTTAAACAAGGAACCCTTCCAATTCTAGCTTTAATCTCTTTATTACTTTAGTTATCTACTAAACAAGCAAAGTTGGTGTCTGCTATGATAGAACATTTAAAAAAGAAAAATCGTAAAACTATAAAAGTATTAGGAAACATTTGGCTTAATGCAAATTTAGATACACATACCTTTATTGATAGTTTCTACTGGATAGACAACTATAGTAATGTGCTTGATTCACTTAAAGATGCCGATGTTTATGTGTATAAGGCAAATGAACAAATAGTTGCTTTCTGTGGCTTAAGAGATAATTATATAGCCGGATTGTTTGTGAAAGAAGAATACCGTAATAAAGGTATAGGTCATGCCCTCATCAAACATTTACAATCAGAATACAATCATTTATCTTTAAAAGTATTTGAACAAAATAATAGAGCTGTTCATTTTTATGAAAGTTTAGGATTTATAAAAATGGAGTCCAGTGTTGATAAAACAAACCATACAAACTTACTAATGCAATGGAAGAAATAAAACAGTTTACAATTTAATATGTATGATTGGATAATCCCTACCCTGTCCATCTTTTGCAGATTCATTATATTTTTTGAATCCATTTTTAAGGTAAAATGACAAGGCATTGGGATTATCTTTATTTACATCCACATATTGAACCTTATGCTCTTGAATTAAAATTTGTAGTATTTCCGTGCCACAACCCTGTTTAAAGTATTTAGGATCTAAAAATAGCATTTCCAAATTAGCGTCATTAGTCCCTGAAAATCCAATGACATCATCACCATCAAACCACAAATATGCCTCAACATGCGGGAAGTATATTGGGATTTCCTTTTTAAGTTCTACTCTATCTTTCTCTTTTAAAAAGTCATGTGTAGCAATAACTGAACGCTCCCAAATAGCCAATGTCTTAGGATAATCCTTTTCTTGAAGCCCGATTTTACTTAGTTTCATTTTATAACCTCACATAATAAAAAGGTTAGAAACCCTATCAAAAAGTGTTTCTAACCTATAATTATTTATTGTCCTTTATTCCCACTCAATCGTAATTTTTATTTTATACAACATCATAATCTTTCAAAAGCTCTTTATATCAGTGCTTATAACTATATATTCTGAAAAAATATATTCATACCTTTGCCCTTTGTTTCATAAATATGCCCTTTTTATGCCCTTAAAATTATCACTAAACAAATCATTTCATTTTTGCAAAAAGTATTGTAAGAAAAAGTTTCATTATGATATATTTTTTATAGTTTTTATATAGAATTAAACTTACTAAACAGGAGTGTTTTTTATGAAACTCTCAGCAAAAAAGCAAAAGCAGTTCCATCATTTTTGTAACTACTTTAAAAGTTTAGAAATTAAAACATTTTTGCAAAATGCTATCGGCGCTTTCTTTTTAACTCCTTTTACATTAATAACTTATGCATTTATTTTAGCATACAAGGCTACATTTATGAATAAATCATTAATTGAAGCTTTGTCAAGCGCTGTTTCTTTAATTCTTATATTTTGGGTAGTTGCATTGTATTTAATGATGTTTTATGTAGTTTACCTTGAAGGTAAAAATTCATTATTAAAATTTGTTAAAATAACTACTCTAATAATTATTATTTCTTATCATATATACATATTTGTTAGAAAAGATATAGAAAATCTTACTCATTTTGATATCAATATTATTATTATTACTTCAGTTCTTATTTCTTACTGGCTGATACAAACTTTGAGAAATATAATTACTTCTATTTACAATTGGATATTTAACGATGAAAGTCATCAACGAGATGAATTAATTAAATTTAAGCTTTCTTTCATAAAAAGTTTACTCATAGGCTTTTTTTCTTTTATTGCTACTATTTTAGGTATAGCATTAACAATTAAAAATTTATTCTTTACTTAAGTCGAATTAATTTTTATAGAACGCAATTAATAAAGGATGTTGTATAGCACGACATCCTTTATTATATAACTTACCGTAGTCACACAAACCCAATCCTCACTGCAACACAGGGTGTTTCTCAGCGTCTATTTTATTAACGAAAACAGATTTATAAACATTTAACTGTTTCAAGCACATTAAATATTAAAAATAATTATATAAACGAACTATTATTGAATGTTATTGTATTTTATTAAATCAACATGTTTTGATAACTCTAATTTTAATCCTATATCTTTTTTAATAACATCTATATTAATCGTATTTATTCTATTGTTTATTTTCCTGTTTTCTTTTTCTATTTTATTAACAAATTCTTTTCGAGTAGAATCATTTAAGAAAATTGAAATACAAAATACCAATGAAAACAATCCGTACCTGCATTTTTTCCTTCCTTTTTTTTGATATTTTTTCAATTTAGAATTTCTATTATTTGGATCTCTATAAAATGGCAATGCTTTTCCAAAATCCATAAAATAATCATCTATATTGATTCC
Organism: Staphylococcus sp. HMSC14D10; assembly: GCF_001808125.1. Lineage (NCBI taxonomy): Bacteria > Bacillati > Bacillota > Bacilli > Caryophanales > Staphylococcaceae > Staphylococcus > Staphylococcus sp. HMSC14D10. The sequence continues at coordinate 38,270 of NZ_KV792262.1, forward strand.
ATGAGAAGTGCAAATAAATCTATCATTATGTGCACATATATTTCTATATAGAGTTAATATCCCTAGAACTCTATACATATTATATATATCTATTTCATTATTATTATGTGATATACCAAGTATATCCATTGCTCTAAAAGCGACATCATCTGTTAAAACCACAAATAAATGACTGATATTTCCTAATGTTAAAATATTAGTTAATATCCATAAAGGAACATATCCATGTTTTCTTTTATAAGATTTTATCGAATCTTTTTTACTTTGCTGATCAGTTATAGCATTTGTCGCATTCGACTCAAAAGTTTTGTGTTTTTCTTCTCGATTTAGGGGCAAATATTCAGATTCATCAATAAATTGAGTACGTACAGGATTACCATTAGTAAGACTAGTATATGTATATTGATGGTTTATTTTTTTATTTACTCTTGTAATAAAATAAGTTAGTGATGTATTGTAATATTTCGCTTTCAAATACTCAAATTCTTTATGTAGATTTTCATGATTATTTTTTTCGTAAAAAGCTTGAACAATAGCATGCTTAACTTTTTCTTCAATATATAAAAGATACTGCAAAAATATGCTTCTCATATTGTTATCATATTGCATTACATTGTATAATTCACTAGGTTTTGTCCCATCTTTAAATATATCTTCTCTATGGTTACTTTGATTCATTTTATTATAGTCTAAAAACAAATGTTTATATCCATTTATCAAGTTATAATAGTTATTTTCATTTAATATTTTTATTTCCCTAGTTGCATTCCCTCTGATATTCATATTTCTTTTCTTTAAAATTTCAATTCTTTCATTTATAGTTTTGTACACCTTTTCATCCACTATGTCTTCCCCCATAAAAAAAGGGGCCATTTGAGATAAACTCATTGGCCCATTAGATCATTCACTTATTATAATAACATAATGATGTATAATCAACACTAATAACAAACCAACACTACATATTGTGTTTTCTGCTCTAAAACACTAACTTAAACGCTATTAAAACAGTTAGAAACACTATATATTGTGTCAACTATTTTTTTAATTTTATTAGAAGAGTAATTAAAATCTTCTTATATCATCTTTAGAACACACTGTTATCAGTCCTCATCTGGAATATCATTAATAATCATTGTTCTATTAGGGTGTTGTTCATGTATTTCATCTAATGCTTTCCGTTTCTCCTCTTCCTCATCTTCTGGCCATTCACCTATATTAATTAAAATTGGTGTGTCCGTAGCCAACTCTTGCTTATCGGTAAATAGCTTATGATACTTTCCGAGCATATCTCTAGCACGTAAACGGTCACTAGGCTTAATAGGTACTTCCACCATTTCTACATGCTCATTATACACGAGGTTCATTCTGTCAGTGTCTGGGTTGCGTTGAAACTCACCACGTTTAACAACAACCTCACGTATTTCACTCTCATCACCTACTGCTGCATTACTTAGAATATGAAGTAGTTCATTAGCAGATAGTACACCTTCATCAATTACTTTCTTACGTTGCTCATTAATGTACTTAGCCACTTTTTCATTCTTTAGCAACCTACTACCTTGTACAGTTGCAGTATGAGGACTATAACCAGCCTTAATTGCACTTTGTGTTACATTTAGCGTCTTTAGGTACTCAGATATAAACTTTTCTTGTCTAGGGTTTAAATCACTCATATTATCCCTCCTTATTTTCTAATTTATCTAATAGATCTGAATATATTTGGTATACTCGACTAACAGTAACCGTAAATATATCTGCTATCCGTTTCTGTGAATATCCCTCACACAACAACATAAATAGCATGTGTTCTCTACTAGTACACGTTGCGTATATATATTGATCTAACTCATTAAAAAATGCCTGCTGTCCTGCGTCTACTACATTAATACTTTCAACATTTTCATTTAAAGAAAAGAAATCATCTACGCCTATATTTTCATCATATGTAGCGTTATGTTTTTCCATTGCGTAATCACGTATAAACTGCTTAATAGCCTCTCTATTGTACTTCATGCCTTAGCCCTTACTTTCTGCTTACTTTCTTTTCTCAGCTTAAATAAGTCGTATTGTAGGCGTTCTATGAGGTCATATTTGATAGTTGAACCATTAGACTGCATATAATAGATAATTTCTCTTTGTTCATCTTGAGTATATTCCTTTATGACCTGTTTTAAATGATTGAGATTTCTATTTGATTTAGCTTTATACCATTTCAATTTATCTTTTTCTTCTATAATTCTAATTACTAATTTTTCTAACGGATAAGAAACAGATACTATGCCAAATTCATCACTAATAGTAGTATGTGAGATACTCATGTGATACATCATTTCTATTTGTGTAGTGATAGCTTTTATCTTCGCATTAATAAATTTAGGGTTGTACTCAGTTAGTAACTGATACTCCAGTACCTTAGTTTCTTCGTACTCTAACTCTAATGATTGATTGTCATTGTTTAATTCCATTTAAGCACCTCACAAATAAAATGAGCCTATCGCTAAGGATAGGCGTGTATGATATTAACCTTTGATAATGCGATTTTCTCTAGCCATCTGCATAAAACTTACATCTCTTTTTGATTTTTGTGATAATTCTTTTCTACGTTGTTCATTATTATTTTGGTTAATTTGAGCCTCAACGACATCTAATAATTTATCACGATCTTTATCTGACAAATCAGTTTCTAACATGATGTGATTGGATACCTTATCTAAATTGTGTTTTCTAGTCATTATTTATCACCTCTAAATTTAAGTTTATGATTGTATTGATCTGTGAATGGTAATTCTATACCTGTAATGTATGGACTGTACAGAATATCTCTAAAGTGATTTCGCAATTCCCTTTTTACTTCATCATCTTCATCAAAGTTTTCTCTATGATATGGAATAGTGTAACGGTTATACTCTTCTTCGTATTTAGCATTTAAATCATTAATTTCAGTTAATACTGTGTTAAATTCTTCAATAATTGGCTTGAATTTTGCTAATATACGTTCTTTGTCTTTTTTGTACAAATGAGGTAAATCTGCTTGATGTT
>NZ_KV792262.1:41331-41589 GCF_001808125.1 Staphylococcus sp. HMSC14D10
GCTTGATGTTTAATAAGTTCAATCGCCTTTTTACGTCTAGCCTCGTCAAACACTTCTTTTTTAGTCGATAAGCGTTTCTCTAATGCTTTCAATTTCTTCTCATTACTATCAAATGTAGTATAGAGTGCGTCAGCCTCATCATCTTGTGAGTTAGCAATTAATTCTTTATATTTTGCTTTATCTTCTTTAATTCGCTGAGTAAGTTCCTGACGCTCATTTTCAAGTTTATTGATATTCTCTCTTTGACCTGTGACATAT